>JBJMGO010000197.1:0-14266 GCA_045807825.1 Pyrinomonadaceae bacterium
CCCATCGGGGTCATGGTGAAGGCGTTCTCGCTGTAGTTAAAGTAGAGCTCGGCGTACTTTTCAGCTGGTATCCCCACCGGCTTGTCGGTCCAGATCACCCGCGGTACGAGGAACGAGACTGTGTCCACGAGAATATTATTGCTGATCCCCCAGCGCTCCTCGGCGGGAGCGAGCACCTCGTAATTTGAAACGACGACTGCGAGCGAGCTTGCGGCGTCCATTCGATTTGCGAGCCCGTCAAGAACGTCAAAAAAGATACTCGACAGGTCCCGATCCGAGACATTCGTGAACGTATCGGAGATCGCGGCAGTGTAATCAGCCGTGCTGACCTGCTGCTGCGAGCCTTTTAGGTTGCGGAAAGTTGTTCCGTAGACCATCCCGATAAACAGCGCCAGGACTAAAAGAACGGCTCCAACCGAGTACTCTTTGCCGGTCAGCCTTCCACGGGAGAGCACATAGGCGAAGCCCGCGAGCAGAACGGATTGCATCAAGCTCGCACGATTCCCCTCAAAAACTGCCCTCGCGAGTGCAAAAAAGACAAGTCCGCCGATGAGAACGATCCTCGCCGCCGATACGCGCGTGCGAAAGGCGTAAAGCCACAGCAGGAACGACCCTTCGATCCAAAAAAGCGTCACCAGAAAGAGAAGTCCGCTGTAAACCGGTACCTCGTCCGTGTGCTGATATCCAAAGAGCCCCTGAACAAACGATATAGCCGTGCCGGAGGCCCCGAGACACAATAGGACAATGGCCGGAAGGGGTATACTCCCGCTCCGAGGTTCCCAGGCAGGCAATTTATTCCCTATCCAATGACCAATGCCCCCGAAAAGCGGTATCGCGAAGCCTAACGCCAGGCAGGCATATGCGACCGCTGCGTAAAAGAGCGTAAGCGGCAGAGTATGCGTTTCGTCGAGGACGTAGGCTAGGAAGTACGGTTGAGCATAACCGGACGCCAACAGCAGTCCGCCAACCACGAATCCCGGCAAAAAATACGACCACCCCGCAAAGACGATCGGGTGAAATGGATCGAAGCGCCCTCGATAGATCAGGTAGGCACTCGGCGCGGCAATGACGATACCCGTCGCCACGCACCAAGGTAGGAGGTAAAACTTACTGTCGCGACTTTGAAATCCGTACTCCGCCAGCCACCATACTCCCGCAAACCCGATAACGACGATCCACAGTGCCGCGATACCATATATCAACCTGCCCCGGGAAGGGTCCTGGAAGAGCTGTTCCTTTGTTGATGCCTGGTACACAGCGGTTGCGCGGGTCGCGAGTGGAATTAGATCGAATGGTCAAAAGTATAACAGTCTGCTATCTGAGTTCCAGCGAGTTGAAGGGGAGAGTGATCTCACAGCGCGGATGAAGGAGCCCGTCAAAAATCGATATCTGCCGGCGGTGATCTTCGTCCTCGTCCTTGCGGCCCTCACCAGTCCGATCTGGTGCGTTCCGTTTTTTTTAGGCCAGGACAGCTCTGCGCATCTGTACACCGCCTATGTGATGCTCCGATTGTTGGATGGGGATCCGCAATTCTCGTCCGTTTTTATGATCCAGCCCGTGGTCGTGCCAAATTCCAGTGGGCACTGGATCATGGCCCTCCTGGTTGGGCTTTTTACTCCGGAAACAGTCACACGCGTCATGCTGACCGGCACATTGGCGCTTTTTGCCGCGTCAGTGCTCTGGCTAAAGCGACGTGTCACCGGGAGCAACGGTGGAGTGCTGACGGTGCTGTTTGCATTTGCTATCGGTCTTAACTGGCTGTGGCTGAATGGCACATATAACCATGTTCTCGGAGCGATGGTCTTCCTTTTCGCTGTCGGCCTTTTTTACAGGTGGCGCGACGATATGGGCGTTGCCCGCACAGCGATTTTAGCTGTGGTCCTAGTCATCGCGTACGTCTCGCATCTGTTCGCATTCCTCTTGCTGGCTGGAGCGTTGCCGCTGTTGGCGTTTTTCAGCGTCACACGCGTCCGCAGCTTGGTCGCCGCCACCATCGCGATACTTCCAAGCATTCCGATGCTCGTTGGATTTCGTCGTGTGAGCAGTGCGGAAGGTGTACCGCCGATCCCAAGCTGGGAGTCGGTTGTAGACCCGTACTCTGTCACCGATTGGCTAAGGCAGTTTGTCTGGGCCGATCCGTTTATCCTGATCAGCCGCCGCACGCTGCCATTCCTGCATGTGCAATCCCCGTGGTTTCTGGTGCTCTCGCCGATCGTGCTGATAAGTGTCGCGGCGGGACTGCTGATACTCCGCCGGGGGATCGGAGCACACCTAAAGAGACTGCGAACCGATCGACGGCTGCCGCTTGCCATTATGTGCGGCGGAGCCTTGATCTTCGCAATAATTGGCCCTGACGACTTTGGATTGCAGAATGGCAGCCTCATCCGAGAGCGCTTGATGATCATCGGAATGTCGCTGGCGGTCGTGTTTTTTCGGCCGACGAGGCCCTATTTCACCAATCTAGCCGCTGGTGGAGTGCTGTCGCTCCTTATGGTGCTGCAAACGATGGCTCTTTGGGATTATGGCCTGCGAACCAGTAAGGAGGTCGCCCCTTTTGCCGCCGCGGCCGGTGCTATCCCACATGGCAAAACGATGGCGTCCGTGATCCTCGCGCAAGAGACACTGCGATTCCGGTCGCTGCCCTTGGCGCAAGTCTCAAGTTACGAGGGCGTCAAAACCGGCTCGATCGTGTGGGACAATTACGAGTGGCGCCACTACATGTTCCCGGTGGTTACGCGAGACGCAAGGCTGCGGCCATTTGTGTTTGAATTGACGACGGCGAATGTGTTCTATTTAGATGATCCGGCGGATAACTTCGAGGAAAAGCTCTCCCGCCTCGAAAAGGTGCTAGAGAGCAACAACGATCAGATCGATATTCTGCTCGTCTACGGATCCGACGATAGGATGGACCGCGTTGTGAACAGGTGGTACTCTGACGTGCCGATATTTACTGACGGTGAGCTGCGGGTCCTAATGCACAAAGCTCCCGCCGACCACTGATGGAGCAGCTAACAGGAAAATACTTATCGATCGTCGTCCCCGCCTATAACGAGGCTCCGACGCTGCGACCCATCATCGAACGCGTAATCCAGGTGCCGGACCTGCTCGAGGTGATCATCGTGGATGACGGCTCGACCGACGACACAGCCCAGATCGCCGCGAACCTCGCGATGGAGTACGACGTCGTGAAGTTCGTTCGTCTTGAGCAGAATGCGGGTAAGACAGCGGCACTGAGAGCAGGATTCGGAATCAGCACAGGGGACGTTGTGGTCATTCAGGATGCCGACCTTGAGTACGACCCCGACGATATTCCGGAGTTGGTAAGACCTATCCGCGAGGGGTTTGCCGACGTCGTTTACGGCTCGCGATTCATGGTTAAGCGCGCGGCTCGTGTTCTCTACTACTACCATTACGTCGCCAATACGCTGCTGACGCTGTTGTCCAATACATTTACCAATCTCAACTTTACCGACGTATCGACGTGCTACAAGGCTTTTCGCGGCGACCTGATCAGGAACATCCAGCTGACCTCCTCAGGCTTTGGGTTTTGCATCGAGGTGACGGCTAAGATCGCAAAGCTCAAATGCGTCATGTACGAAGTGCCGATCAGCTATTACGGCCGCACTTATGAGGAAGGCAAAAAGATCAAGTGGCCGGATGGCGTGATGGCGTTCTACAATGTCTTTCGCTACAACCTCTTTTGCTCGCGCAAGAGTTCCTTCAAAACGATCCCCACTCTCGCACCAAAAACCGCACCCGCTCCGCTAGCCGACACCGACCCAGCATGACCGAACCGGCCGTCGGGTACGAAGGCAAGGACCTGGAGGCGATGGACGGGGCCGACGCCTACCGCGCCTGGATCCTAGACCTTTTCAAGCCGTACCTTGGGAAGCGCATTGTAGAGGTCGGAGCAGGGATCGGCTCATTCTCCAAGCTCCTACTCGAGACATCTCCCGAAAAGCTGACGCTGGTAGAGCCGTCGGCGATGTTCGATCGGCTTAGAAATCAGTTTGGCGAGGAGGCACCCGGAACCCGGGTAAAGCTCTATAACCAGCTATTCAGCGATGTCGCCGGCGAGATCCGCATTCAGGAGCCGGACTCGATCATCTACATCAACGTGCTGGAGCATATCGAGGATGACATTGGTGAATTGGGCCTTGTGCGCGAGACGCTCGCTCCCAAAGGTCGACTGTTTCTCTTTGTTCCCGCCTTACCGTTCCTCTACAGCAAGCTCGATCGGCACATCGGACACTTCAGACGGTATGGCCGCTCGGAGCTGCGGGAGAAGGTTGCTGACGCTGGGTTTCGGATCCTCGAGCTGCGGTGGTTCGATATGCTGGGGATCGCTCCGTGGCTCGTGAAGTATCGGCTCTTTGGTTCAATGACAGTCGAAGCAGCGGCGGTGAGAGCGTACGACAGCATCGCCGTTCCACTGATACGTCCGCTCGAGAATTTTATTTCACCCCCGATAGGCAAGAACCTTCTCCTCATCGCTGAGCGCGATTGATCACCACCCCTTCGTTGCGAGCCACTCGGCCGCGACATCCTTGGGAGCACGTTTTTGGCCGTCGACAGCGAGATTCATCGCTCGCATGTCGTCGGTGGTGATCGACCCGTTGAGTTGGGTCAGTACCGTAGCCATTTCGGCGCCCGGATCTTTGCGGGAGATAAATACCGCCTGATAGGGCGGAAAGTAATGCCGGTCATCCTCGAGCTGGTAAAGATCGAGAGCCGAGATCAATCCATCAGTTGAATTGCCTGCGATGATGTCCAACTCACTCGCCGCGAGCGCCCGGTATGTGAGCGAGAGGTCCATCTCTTTTGGCGGCTTTGCAAAAGAGAACCCGTAGGCTTTTTTGAAGCCCTCGTAACCATCTGCGCGTGACATAAAATCCTGGCCGAATCCTGCCTGCCAGTTCTTTGAGACAGGAACTGCATCGGAGATCGACTTGAGATTCTGCTTACGCGCGACATCGCCTCGAACGAGGATCGCGAAATCATTGGAAAAGCCGAGTGGTGCGCTCACGTCGAGGCTGAAGTTCGCCGCATACTGCTTCTTGACCTGATCGTAAACGGCTCTCGTGTCGGTGATCGGCGGATGCTTGAGGATCGTCGTGTAAGCCGTGCCCGTGTACTCGGGATAGACGTCGATTTTGCCGGCTATGAGACTCTCGTGCGGGAGATTACCGCCGAGCTCGAATTGGCGGATCACATTTACCCCACGCTTCTCCAGCATCTGCGCAAGGATCTCCGCGAGGATGACCGACTCGGTAAAATCCTTTGAGCCAACGGTGATGGTCTTTGCGGATGCCGTGGTTGGTCCTGCAGGTCCACCGGACATGTAACTCGCGCCGACGACAGCGATCAAGATCGCGGTGATTCCCGCTATGGTCAATTTAGTAAATGCTGAGCTCGTTCGCCTGCCGATGGCATAGGCCTGCTCGACACGTCCCAGAAGGAAGTCGCATGCGAGCGCGAGCAACGCGGACGCGAGTGCACCGGCGAGGATCAAGTTATTGTCGTTCTGTCGCAGTCCACGAAATATGTAAGTTCCCAAACCGCCCGCTCCGACCGCAGCGGCTACGGTTGCGACGCCGACGGAGATCACAACCGCCACACGAACGCCAGTGATGATGACCGACATCGCGAGCGGCAGCTCAACCATTCTGAGCCGCTGCCATGGCGTCATTCCCATCGCGACGGCGGCCTCGGTAAGCTTTGGATCGATGCCCAAAATGCCTGTAACGGTATTGCGGATCACGGGCAGCAGTGCGTAGAGCGCGAGCGCGATTATCGCCGTCCTCGCGCCTATTCCACCAATGAAAGGCAGCGGGATCAGCAGGCCAAAAAGAGCCAGGCTCGGGACGGTCTGCATAACGTTTGCAAACCCAAGGACCGGTGCGCGCAACGATCTGGTCCTCGTCAAAAGAATGCCGAGCGGCAGCCCAACGGCAACCGCCGCACCGGTCGAGATGAGCACCAAAAAAATGTGCTCACGCGACAGCGTGAGCAGCTCGAGCCAATTCGCTTTTAGGAAATCAACGAAATTCATCGCGTCTACGACGTCGGCATCTTTTCAATGAACTGCGGCGCCACGCGGCCTTTCGTCAACTGCTCAAAAGCATACGCGTACTTGATCAGCGTCGGCTCAGTCCATGCGGTGCCAACGAACATTATCCCGGCAGTGACTCTCGCGGATTTTGAAGCTGGGATCTCGCCAGAAGCAGGAGCAGCAGGAATGCTGCGAAGCCCCATTGGCACAATTAGCGACGGGTAACCCGCTCCCGCGGCGATGCCGACCATCACACCATAGGGGCCGACAAGTGCATCCAGATCGTTCTTTATCAGAAGACCGTCGATCCCCTCCTCCCGCGTTTGCTTGCGGCTCTCTGCGATCAGGTCTAGATAGGCTTTGTCGGTGAGATCGCCCATCGCCTGCGACTGAGTAAAGAGCTCCTGCCCAAAGTACGGCATCTCCTTTTCCTTGTTTTGCTCGTTAAACTTGATAAGGTCCTCGAGTGTTTTGTACCGCCCGCCGCGCTCAGCGAGATATTTGTTCAGGTTCGCTTTGAACTCGTATTCTAGAATGGCTGTCCGATCTACCTGATTCTTTCCAAAGTCGGGGAATTTGACCTCGACAACAGTCGCCCCGCCGTCTTTGAGTTTGGCGAAAAGCGGATTCCAGAAAGAATTGTACGCCTCCACAAGTGCCGGACGTTGCGGCGGGGTACTCACGAGACCGAGGCGAGCGCCTTTGAGCCCTTTTTTATCCAAAAACTTCGCGTAGTCCTTCGCCCTGCGCTTGTCCGCATCTGCCGTAGCCGGGTCTCGAGGATCGCTGCCGGCGATCGCTGTGAGAACGATCGCGGCATCGCCAACAGTTCGCGTGATGGGGCCAGCGGTGTCTTGCGTATGCGAGATCGGGATGATCCCGCTACGCGAGACGAGGCCGACGGTCGGCTTTAGACCTACGACGCCATTTGTGACGGACGGTGAGATGATCGAGCCGCTCGTTTCCGTACCGATAGCGACGGGAGTAAGATTCGCGGATACCGATACCGCCGAACCCGAGCTTGACCCACTTGGATTTTGATCGAGGAAGTAAGGATTGTTGGTCTGGCCGCCGCGGCCTGACCAGCCGCTCGTTTGGCGCGTGCGGGTACCGGTCGAGCGGAAGTTCGCCCATTCGCTCAGGTTTGCTTTCCCAAGGATGACGGCACCAGCCCGCCGGAGCTGAGCAGCGACAAAGGCGTCCTGCTTCGGCGTCGGCGCGTCATATAGAGCCCACGAGCCAGCGGTGGTGTGCATCTTGTCGGCGGTGTCGATGTTGTCCTTGATGAGGATCGGAATGCCGTGCATGGGGGAGCGGACGTGACCCTTTTTCCGCTCCTTGTCCATCTCATCGGCGATCGCGAGAGCGTCAGGATTCAGCTCGAGTACCGCGTGTGTCTTGGGGTCGATCGCGCGAATGCGCTCCAGGTACATCTCGCAAAGGCGGCGAGACGTAAGCTTCTTCGCCTTCATCTCCGCCTGCAGAGCCGGTATCGTGATCTCGACCAGTTCCGGATACGGATCGGCATCAAACACTGTCACAATTCCACCCTTCACATTTTGAAAAAAGGCGAGGGCCGCAAAGCTGGCGACACCGCTCTTTATGAAGTCACGTCTGTCTGTCATTCCATTCTCCTCAAGCAGGTATTGCGATGGTATCAAAGTAAGCTCTCACGAGCGGATCATCCGAATGTGCGAATTGCGCCGCCTCATCGATCACCACGATCCGCCCTTTATCGATTAGCGCGATGCGCGTGGCAAGCAGCATCGCCTCGTGAAGATCGTGCGTCACAAAGACTGCCGTCTTGTTTAGCTTGCGAACAAGATCGGCGAATTCACGCTGCAGCCTCGTCCGGGTGATCGCGTCAAGAGCGCCAAACGGCTCATCTAACAGCAGCAGCTCCGGATCGGCGGCCAATGCCCTTGCCACTCCGACCCTCTGACGCTGACCGCCGGAAAGCTCGTGCGGATAGCGATCGCCAAACGTTGCCGGGTCGAGGCCGACTAGGTTTAGCATCTCGTCGGCACGCGTCGCGGCTTTTGCGCCGTTGGCATCGGTGATCGTTAGAACGAGCGACGCATTTTGCCTCACCGGCATATGCGGAAAAAGTCCGCCGTCCTGCAGCACATAGCCGATCCGACGACGAAGGTCGATGGCGTCCCATTCTGTGGTCGCGCGGCCATCGACGAGGACCTCGCCTGAGGTTGGCTCAAGCAGACGGTTGATGAGCTTAAGTGTCGTCGTCTTGCCGCAGCCAGACTCACCGAGCAGCACCAGGACCTCGCCCCGGCGGACATCGAAACTCAGATCATTGATGATCCTGTTGCCGCCCGCGGAGAAGCTTACCGAGTGAAACTCAACGATATTCTCGCCACTCATTGCCTTTACTGATAAGCCGCCATTGATAGGATTTCACTGATTCTACCGCATTATCCGTGGGATTGTTTCACGCGCTGGATTCGCGTACGATTACGGGAATGAAGAATCTAGCTCTTATAACTTTTCTGTGTCTCGCACTCGCCGGTTTGTCGGCTGCACTGAACTTAAATGTCGCCGCGGCGAACAGCAGCGAGTATGGGAACGCGGACCCGCGTCCAACGCCGGGCGCCGTGCACGCTGGATCGCAGGGGACAGCCGCTGAGGCTCTTGTCGCGGCGCTTTATAAAGCCGGGGACGGAAAGAACAGCCCATTCTTCCAGACAAAAAGTCGGGTACTTGTCGACAAATACTTCACCAAGTCCTTGGGCGATCTGATCTGGAATGACGAGGTCAGCTCTGCCAAAGCGAAGGGGGTCGGTGTGATCGAGGCCGATCCGCTCTATGACGCTCAAGACGAGGACATCAAGAAGCTTGCCATCGGGCATGCGGAGGTTAAAGGCAATGCCGCGATCGTTCCGGTGACGTTCACAAACTTTGGCAAAAAACAGACGATCAAGTACCACCTAACGCTGGTCAAGAGTGCCTGGAAGATCTACGATATCGAGTACGGCGGCGATTCGGGCAGCATGCGCGAATGGTTCAAAAACAGCGCCGAGGCTGAGAAGCCGGGCACATTCGAGGGCCACTACAAGGTCGGCACCACGACCTGCACGATCACCCCTTCGAAAATGTCGTACGAACTGCGGTGGGTCAAGGGCAGAGGCGTGGAGATGCTGTTCTCAAAAGACAACAACACATTCGAGAGCGAGCCGATGAAGAAAGGCGGAGTCGACCGCTTCGTCTTTAACGACTCGAACTATAACAGCGGCACGTTCTATAGCGCCGACGGCAAAACATTCCCGGTAAAACGAATAGGATAAGCGTTGAGAGCAGCGGTTCTCCCAATCGATCTTAGATCGCCGCTCGCGTTTCTACTGATAGCCATTTTGCTGTGCGCTCCTACGATGGTTGCCGCACAAGCCTCGGCTCTTCCGGCTGTTGTGCGGATAGCTCCGCAGCGGGTGATCCGCACCTTCGATCCCGCGCGCAGCCTGGGAGCGGGGATCGACGGGCACGATGCCGGCGAGCTCGACCGACGGCTAAAACCGAATTACATCTCAGAGATGCTGAGTGCCGGCCTCGGCCCTGTGAGCTATCGGCTCCGCACTGAGCTTGGCGACGAGGCATGGCACTGGAACCCTCTCGGCAAGTTCAGTGATTCCGCAGGTCAGCAAGGTTATTGGACGTCATCGACAGAGCCATCCGCGGGCGGTATTTCACTCAGCTATGGCTACCGCTTGCCGCGACGCGGTAACAGCATCGATCAGGCGAACAACGATAGTTACTCCCGCATCGATGACGGTGACGAGGCAAGCTTCTGGAAGAGCAACCCATATCTCGACGCGGCATTCACCCACGAAAATAACTCACTCCATCAGCAGTGGGTCATCATAGATCTTGAACAAGCCGCCCAGGTCAACGCGATAAAGATCGTCTGGGGCGATCAGTTCGCGACGCGTTTTGAGGTCGATTACACCACCAACACGTTGACGTCAGACTTTGGCTTACGTCCCGAGGGCGGGTGGAGGAAGTTCCCGACTGGTGATCTCGCGCAAACGCATCCTGATGCCTCAGTTCACAAGCTGTCGGCAGCACCGGTAAAGGTGAGATTCATCCGGATCCTCCTCAGGAATGCGGCACACGCAGGAATAGTCTCTCGGGATATACGTGACAACATTGGCTTCGCGATCCGAGAGATCTATGTAGGTACGCAGGCATCAAGAGGCTCGCTCACTGACCGCATTTCGCACACGAATTCAGGTAAGGAGCAGTCGCCGGTCTTCGTTTCCTCGACCGATCCGTGGCATCGGGCATCCGATCTGGACAAGGGTGAGGAACACATCGGATTTGACCGCCTCGTTGCTACCGGGCTCACACGCGGGCAGCCGATGATGGTGCCGGTCGGCATCCTTTACGACACGCCCGAGAACGCGGCCGCGGAGATCAAGTACCTCACAGATCGCGGGATAAAGTTCGATCGTGTTGAGCTAGGTGAGGAACCGGACGGGCAGAATGTCGCCCCAGCTGATTACGGCGCTATGTATGTGCAGTTTGCAGAGGCGATCCACCGCGTAGCCCCCGATGCCGTGCTTGGCGGACCGAGCTTTCAGGACATCGTCTCGAATCTCAGTGAGCGGGAGAACCACGCCGGCAACGGCCGCTGGCTAAGCGAGGTGCTCGGTTACCTGGCTCGCCGAGGCCATAAACAGGACTTCGGATTTATGTCCTTTGAGTGGTACCCGTACGACAATGTCTGCGTTCCGACGGCTCCCCAAGTCGCTGGCTCTGCCGACTTCATGAAGCGGGCGATCGAGGCGATGTGGGATGACGGGCTGGATCGTGACATCCCGCTCGTGGTGTCGGAGTATGGCTACTCGCCGTACGCTACAGCCGCCGAGGACGATCTCGAGGGAGCTATCGTAAACCTCGATGGCGTCGGGACGCTCCTCTCCATGAATGCTGACGCGGCGTACCTATATGGCTATGAACCGGATGATGTGCAGCGTGAGGTCCCGTGCACGGAGGGCAACAACATGATCCTGGAGATGATGCCCAACGAGTCGCTAAAGAAAACCTCTACATTTCATGCGGCGCGGATGATGACGAGTGAATGGCTGCAACCCGCCGGCGGCAGCCACGATCTGATCGCGGCCACGTCCTCGAACTCCAAGGTCGGTGTTTACGCTGTTCGCCGACCTGACGGGAAGTTATCAGTGCTCTTGCTCAACCGCGATCCCGATCACCGAGCGACGGCCAGTGTGCAGATCGATGGGAGATCGTCCACGAAGACCCACCCGGTTGACGTGATCCAGTTCTCACATGCTCAGTATCAGTGGGATGTGAAGCTTCGCAAGCCGATCAGGGACGACCCGCCTGCACACTCTGCGGCCGATCTGACGAAAGCTGTCGACCTCCCGCCGTACTCCATAACCGTGCTTCGCGAGAAGTGATCACTCCCATTCAATGGTGCTCGGGGGTTTTGACGAGATGTCGTAGACGACACGATTGACCCCGCGAACCTCGCTGGTGATCCGCGACGAAACGTGTGCGAGAAAGTCGTGCGGCAGCCGCGCCCAATCGGCCGTCATTCCGTCTGTCGACGCCACCGCACGCAATGCGACAGCGCGCTCGTAGGTTCGAAAGTCGCCCATCACACCGACGGACTGTATCGGCAATAGCACGGCGAACGCCTGCCACACCTCGCCGTAGAGATCCCAGGCCTTTAGCTCCTCGATAAAGATCGTGTCTGCCTTCTGCAGCAGCTCGACCTTGTCAGGCGTGATATCGCCGAGGATGCGCACTCCGAGACCTGGACCCGGGAAAGGATGTCTTTGAAGGATCATTTCCGGAATGCCAAGGTCGCGCCCGATCACCCGAACCTCGTCCTTGAACAGCTCCCGCAAGGGCTCGATGAGCTTAAGGTTCATCTTCGCCGGCAGGCCGCCGACGTTGTGATGGGTCTTGATCGTCACCGACGCGCCCCGTAGAGAGACGGACTCGATAACATCAGGATAAAGCGTGCCTTGCACGAGCCATTTCACTCCACCGATGCGCTTTGCCTCAGCGTCAAAGATGTCGATGAATTTGCCGCCGATCGCCTTTCGCTTCTGCTCGGGATCGGTGACGTCTCTCAGGACGCCGTAAAACTCGTCGGATGCATCCACCCCGACGACATTTAGATGAAGATTGCTCTTATAGACCTCCAGCGTGTCCTCGAATTCCCGATATCGCAGCAGACCGTTATTGACGAAGATACACGTCTGCCTCTCGCCGATCGCCTCGTGTACGAGCGCTGCGGCAACGGTCGAATCAACGCCTCCTGAGAGCCCGCAAACGACACGATCATCTGGACCAACACGTGATCTGATCGCCTCGATCTCCTCTTTGATAAAACTCGCCGGCGTCCAGTCGCCGCGGCAACCGCAGATGTTGAAGAGGAAATTGCGAAGTATCTCCTTCCCCAGCGGCGTGTGGGCAACCTCTGGGTGAAACTGCACGCAATAGATCCCGCGCTCAGGGGCCTCCATCGCGGTGATCATCTCGCCTGTTGTCGCCGTCGCGTCAAATCCGTCGGGCAGCCTCGTGACGTGGTCGCCGTGGCTCATCCAGACGTCCAGCTCAAATGGAAGCGCGTTGAATAAAGCTGTCCGGCCGCTCAGCACCTTCATCCGCGCATGCCCATACTCGCGTCGGCTCGCGGGCTCGATCGATCCGCCGAGATCGGCGGCGACTAGCTGCATTCCATAGCAGATCCCAAGAACTGGAGCGTTGACCTGGTCGTAAAACTCGGCCCTCACACGTGGTGCATCCGCATCGGTAACGCTCGATGGACCGCCTGACAGGATCACTCCTTTTGGTCGCTTTTCCGCGATCGCGTCCGCGGCGAGGCCGAAGGGATGGATCTCGCAATACACCCCCTGCTCGCGCACCCGCCGGGCGATCAGCTGAGTGTACTGCGATCCAAAGTCGAGAATGAGAATGGTTTCGTGCTGCACGTAAGGTTCCCAGGGCGGTAAGCTGGATTATATTCCGCGCGGGTTAGGCTTAACAAAGCCGACCTCAAAAACTTGACATGAAAGTCTCAACTTCCTAATCTTGAGGTTCGCCTCGAACCGGCGAATGCCATATTCCGCAGTAGCTCAATGGCAGAGCATTCGGCTGTTAACCGAAGGGTTGTAAGTTCGAGTCTTACCTGCGGAGCCAGTTAGGATGAGGGCACTTCACGAGTTTGTGAGGTGCTCTTTTTGTTGGCGGCCGTGGAGAGTGCTCAGTTCGGAATGACATCGATGCTCTCGACCCGCCGCATATCGATGATCTGTTTTTGGTTTGCTCTGATCACCCTCCTGTAATCTAATGAGCCCTCTGGGTAGCTGAGTGATCGCGGTGCGAGGAGCGGCTTGCTATGAGATGAGATCGGGGTGTAATTTTCACCAGATTCCGGAACGATCTCCCTTTGATGGTATGAACTCTGATCCGCCACAAATGCAAGATCTGTCCGCCGTGGCGGCTCACATTTTGGCACGATCACCCCGCGATGGTCGAGCGGCTTTGCTCGTAGGTGTGTCGGGCACCGACGCGAGCGGAAAAGGCTACATCACTAAAGAACTTGCCGAGCTTCTTGCTCGCCGCCAAAAGAAAGTTGCGGTGATCGGTGCGGACGGATGGCTCAACCTGCCCGCGGTTCGGTTCGATCCTGCCGATCCCGCATGGACGTTTTATACCCGTGGATTCCGGTTTGAGGACATGTTTCGTCAGCTTGTGCTGCCCCTTTGCGAACGAGGGTCCATTGATCTTAAGGCGGAGCTTGCCGAAGAAACCGCCGGTGCTTTCCATACGCACCGATATTCATTCGAGGATGTCCAAATAGTTTTGGTGGAGGGGATCTTCGTTTATAAGAAGGATTACGCCAAGCTCTTTGACCTGCGCATCTGGATCGAATGCTCTACCGAAACCGCCCTCAAGCGGGCAGTCGCCCGCTCACAAGAGGGGTTGCCGCCGGCGCAAACAATTCGGGCTTACGAGACCATCTACTTCCCCGCACAGCGGATCCATGCGGAACGAGATGATCCACGCGGGGCCGCCGACCTGATAATGGTCAACGAATAATATAATGACTTAGGTCTCGCGCCAGTTCTGGGATATGGATCACCAATTCGCCGCGAGGCTCCAGATGAAAAGCACCATCGTGATCACGATCGGGACGATCCACTGAGTTAATCCGAAGAGGACGTCGGC
>JBJMGO010000198.1:0-8991 GCA_045807825.1 Pyrinomonadaceae bacterium
CTCCTCCACGGTCACGCGATGGGAGCTGACCCGCGACTTCTCCTCGCACTAATGCGCCAAGAATCCAAATTCGACCCCCAAGCTCGCTCCAACGCGGCTGCACGCGGCCTGATGCAGTTCACGCATCCGCAGGCGGTGAAGATCGCGAAGGAGCTTGGGTGGACGTACTTTTCGGACGAGGAGCTTTATTCGCCGGAGAACTCGATCGCGCTCGCGGCTCAGTATTTTGCGGATCTTAATGCGATGTTTCCGGGGCAAACCGAGGCGGTGGTCGCTTCGTATAACGGCGGAGAGGACAATGTGAAACGCTGGATGGCGCGTGCAAAGTCCGACGAGCCCGAACGTTACGTCCCTGAGCTCGTCTTTGGGCAGACGAAAGATTACGTCGCAAAGGTGATGGCCAATTACCGCGTCTATCAGCAGCTCTACGACGAGCAGCTCCGCCCGAAATGAGATCTCCACGAACTCCGCGTCCGGTCTCTGCGATCTCTGCGTTTGAATATTTGCCAAACGAGACTCAACGCAGAGAACGCGGAGAGAAGACGCAGAGATCGCTGAGAGGTCGTTCGCTTGTCAGTCGTATCCTCGTACTACATCATTGGTACAGATGCGCTATTTTCTTTTTGTTTTACTCGCAGCCCTCGTACTCGCGGGGTGTCAAAAGCAGGCGGCAACACCACCGCCGGCTTCACCAAATGCCAAGACGTACAAGATCCATGGCACGGTGCAGTCTGTCGACAAGGCCGCCAAGACGATCTTACTCAAGCACGACGCGATCCCGGGTTATATGGAGGACGGTATGACAATGGAGTTTCCGGTGAGGTCGGAACATCTATGGGACGTGATCACGCCGGGATCTACGATCGACGGGGATCTGGTCGTTGATAACCAAAACACCCAGCCGTTCTGGATCGAGAATCTCATCGTCAGTGCTCCCGCCGATCCGAGCAAGGTGCCTGTGAATGGCAACTTCGCACAGATCGGGCAGCCGGTGCCGGACTTTACGTTGACCAACCAGGACGGCAAGCCAGTCTCACTGCATGACTTTAAAGGCAAGGCGCTGGCTATCACATTCATCTACGCCCGATGCCCGCTCCCGGATTACTGCACGCGGATGTCGACGAATTTCAGCAACATCGCGATGCAGCTGCAGAATGACCCTGACAAGGACAAGATCCGCCTGCTGACGATCTCCTTCGACCCCGAGAACGACACGCCCGCCAAGCTCAAGGCTTACGGCATCGGGTACATGGGCAACGATAAGAATTACAAGTTCGACACGTGGCAGCTCGCCGTCGGCAAGGACGCGGAGGTTCGCAAGATCGCTAACTTTTTCGGAATGGAGTACCACACCGACGAGAACGACAAAGCCAAGATAAACCACACCCTCGTCACCGCCGTAATAGACCCGTCGGGCAAGGTGAAGCGGATATTTACAGGGAACTCATGGACGACGGTACAGCTGCTGGCGGAGCTCAAAGCCGCAGCCGTTTGATACGCTGTCAACTTCTGTTACCTTGTGAGCACGTTTTCTCTAATGTACTCTGCGTTTTCTCTGCATGCTCTGGTTGAATCGTCGTTATGACTGATCAACGCAGAGGGCACAGAGAAGCGACGCAGAGAACTCCGAGGCAGAATTAGAATCGCTTGTAAATCGATAGTATGAGAATCCAAAAGTCTTTAGCTCTCGCCGCACTATTAATTACGCTCGCTGCCGCGGGCTTTGCTCAAAAGCGCAACATCACCGAAAAGGACCTATTCGACTTTCAGTGGGTCGCCGATCCCCAGATCTCGCCTGACGGCGGGACCGTTGCGTTCGTCAAGGTGACGGTGAACGCCCAGCGGACGAATTACGACACGTCTATCTGGGCCGTTTCGACCTCCGGCAACGAGGAGCCGCACCGGCTCACGAGCAGCCCGCGCGATGCGCAGCCGCGGTGGTCGCCGGACGGGAAGTACCTGGCATTCGTAAGAGGACTGGATGCGGGACCGCAAGTTTTCATGCTCGCGATGTCCGGCGGTGATTCGTGGCAGGTGACTTCGCTGCCCCGCGGAGCAGGCGGCATTAGTTGGTCGCCGGACGGGAAGTGGCTCGCATTCAGTAACAGCGAGAATGACGCCGAGGTGGCCCGCGCCGGCAAACCCGCACCCTCGCCGGCCGATGGCCACGACTCCGACGTGAAGGTGATCACTCGTGCGGGCTACCGATCTAACGGAGCAGGGTATCTGGACTTCACGCACTCGGGCCACATCTGGGTGGTCGGGGCTCCCCGTTCTCCCGAGGAGAAGGTCACGCCAAGACAGCTCACGAGTGGAACATTCAACGAGGGCGGTACAGTGTGGGCTCCCGACAGTTCGAGGATCTATTACACGACGAACCGCAACCCAGAGCCTTACTACGAGCTCGGCACGACCGAGGTCTGGTCGGTCTCGCCCGCGGGCGGGCAGCCAACGATGCTCACGAAGGTGACGACCATGGGCTTTGGCGGGTTGAGCATCAGCCCTGACGGGAAGCGATTCGCGCTGCTCGGCTCGCCGAATGAGCCAGTTCGCTCCTACGCCAAGACCGATCTGTGGATGCTCGACAACGCACCGAATGCTCAACCTAAGGACCTCACAGCTGGCAGCGAAATGGAGTTCGGCGGCGGCGGCATCGGCGGCGACCAGTCACCACCTCGCGGCGGAGGCGGCGGCGGAATTATCTGGGCGAGGGACGGCAAGAGCCTGATCATTGAGTATGGCAAGGAGGGGCGTTCGATGCTCGCGCGCTTTGATCCTGGTACCGGCAGAGTCACAGACCTCACCAAGGGTGATCAGACGATCGGCAGCTACAACTCGGCCGCGGGCAGCGGAATGATCGCTTACACAGTTTCGACACCGACGAGGATCGGTGATCTTTACGTAATGAGTGCCGACGGCACTCCCAGGCAGATTACGCACGCCAACGACGCACTCTTTTCAAAGCACAACCTCACCGAGCCCGAGGAGATCAAGTACAAGAGCTTTGACGGCAAGACGATCGAGGCGTGGGTGCAAAAGCCGCCTGATTTCGATCCCTCGAAAAAGTACCCGCTCATCCTTAACATTCACGGCGGCCCGCACACGGCGTATGGATACGTCTTTGATCATGAATTCCAGTACATGGCGGCTAAGGGTTACGTTGTGCTCTACCCAAATCCCCGTGGCTCGACAAGCTACGGCCAGGATTTTGGGAATATCATCCAGTACCACTATCCCGGCGACGACTACAAGGACCTTATGGCGGGCGTCGACGAGATGATCAAGCGCGGCTACATCGACGACAAGAAGCTCGGTGTCACCGGCGGCTCGGGCGGCGGGCTGTTGACTGACTGGACGGTTACGCAGACCCATCGGTTCGCGGCCGCGGTCGCACAGCGTGATATCACGAACTGGGCCGATTGGTGGTATACGGCAGACTTTCGCCAGTTTGAGCCGAGCTGGTTCAAAGGCCCCCCATTCGAGCAGGAAGAGGACTTTAAGGCCCGCTCGCCAATCACGTATGTGAAGAACATCACGACCCCCATGATGTTCATCCTCGGCGAGGCCGACTACCGGACGCCACCGAGCTCAGGTGGCGAGCAGTTCTTTGTCGCGTTGAAGTACCGGCACATACCAACAGTGATGGTCCGGTTCCCGAATGAGAGCCACGAGCTGTCGCGCTCCGGGCAGCCGTGGCACCGCATCGAGCGTCTTGAGCACATTGTCGGGTGGTTCGACAAATGGCTGATGGGGATCCCAAAACCTGAGTACGATGTTCAGTAACGTACATTAGGGATCCTGCCTTTGGCATAGCATTTCCTATGTATCTAAGCGGCTGCTCCCAGGCCGACGACGATCGAGGAGAAATTTTATGCGTATCAAAGGGTTTTTAGGGTCGGTATTCGCGATTTCATTGGTGTTTGGAGCGATGACGCTCTCGGCTTCCGCTCAGTGGAACCGCGGAATGGATGCGAATGGCTATCCCAATTGGGGTGGGTCGTTCGATTTGAGGCAGACCGCCTTGAATGCCGGTTTCAACGACGGCACCAAGGAAGGGCAGCGCGACCTGTCGCGCGGCCGCCGTTCGAACTACAACGATTTTGGTGAGTATCGCAGCGGGAATCGCGATTACAGCTCACGTCTTGGCGACCGGAGTCTCTATATGCGGTACTACCGCATTGCGTTTGAGCACGGCTACGATGCCCAGATGAATACCAATAGCGGCTATAACAACGGCGGTTACAACAACAACGGTGGTTACAACAATAACGGCGGGTACAACAACAACGGCGGTTACAACAATAACGGCGGCTACAACAATAACTCCGGTTACAACAACAATAACAACGACTGGAGAAACCGCACCTATCGGGGCCGTAATTGGAACCAGTACGGGACGTACGGTGGAGATGCCAACTTTCGTCAGACGGCGCTGAATGCCGGTTATAACGAGGGGATCGCGCAAGGTCGCAAGGACCGCAATCGCGGTGCGCGAAACCTGAATGATTTCAGCCAGTATCGCAACGCCAACAAAGACTACAACTCGCGAAACGGCGATCTTGGCCTTTACCAGCGTTACTATCGCGAAGGTTTTGAAAATGGCTACTACGACGGACTGAGAGGGTACTAAGACTCTCTTCAGAAGAGATCCTGGCACCGCTCGAGGGCGGTGCCTTTTTATTCTGCGGAGTAGATCACATTGCCGGCGACCATCGTCATCCGCACATCGCGGGCGTTGGAGGCGAAAACAAGAGCGGTATGAATTTCATTGATCGGCTGCTGAGCTGCGTTCGAGAGTGAGATGACAGCAAGATCTGCCTGCTTGCCCGATTCCAGCGAGCCTATCTGATCGTCCATTCCGAGGGCCCTTGCTCCCCCGATAGTTGCAGTTTCAAGCACCTCCCGAGCGGTGATAAAGCGGCTGCTGCCCTCTCTATTGCGGGCTGTGAGGGAAGCGAATCTGGATTCCTCCAGCAGGTCGCACACGTTATTGCTCGCCACCGAATCGCTGCCCAAACCTACGCCTATACCGGCATCCAACAAGGCCTCAAAAGGCGCGGAGCCGTGGCCGAATTTTGCGTTGGATTTCGGGCAGTGAGCGACTGTTGCACCGTTGCGTGCGATCCGCTCTATGTCGAATTTTGAAGCCGTTACGCAGTGTGCAAGCAGTGGTCTTGCCGACAGCACGCCTAGACGCTCGAGGTGTTCGATTGGCGTAGAATACGGGCTCTGCCATTCGACGTCATACTTCTCATAAATCTGGGTGAAGTAGCCCGTACCCTGCGTGAGCAGCTCGTGCTCTGCGGCTGATTCCGCGGCGTGGATATGGAGCGGCACGCGACCGAGGATCGAGAACTCGGCGATCATTTCAAACAGTCGCGAGCTTACTGTGTAGGGTGCGTGCGGCGAGATGCCAACCTTCACAAGCTCCGTCTCGCCCTCGCGAAGCTCGTCATATTTATCGATCAGCTTCGCAAAGTGCTCGTCAGCCTTTGCATCCTCGGGTGTGAACTCCGTCTCCTGGTAGACGACGCCGCGGAGGCCGACTTCCTTGAGCGCGTGCAGACCGGCAAATCCCATCCGACCAATGTCTGCGAAGCACGTCACGCCTGCGGCGGCTCCTTCGCGTGCACCGAGTACGGCTGCCGTCTTGACGTCGTCATCGGACATCCCGCCGCGAATGGCAGTTAGCTTGATCAACCAGGCAGTAAAGTCGTGCTCGACGTCATCGAGAGCTCCGCGCATTGAGGTGAGTTCGAGATGAGAGTGGCAGTTG
This sequence comes from Pyrinomonadaceae bacterium, assembly GCA_045807825.1. GTDB lineage: Bacteria > Acidobacteriota > Blastocatellia > Pyrinomonadales > Pyrinomonadaceae > OLB17. Next base: position 5,777 of record JBJMGO010000198.1, read on the forward strand.
ATAAAGCCGGGCAGAATGGCGGCGTCGCGAAAGTCGGTGAGATCTGCATCGGAATGCGCCGCGATGAGCTCATCACGCGGTCCAACGGAAACTATTTTGTCACCATCAACCACGACCGCACCGCGCGATATAGGATAGCCCCGTACAGGCACAACGTGATCGGCTGCAAGGATCCTCAAGGGCGCGTCTGCTCCTTGCGATAGCGTGTCAGGATCGATGTCACGTACGAGCGGGTAGATGGGATATCTATCCGTGAGGTGAAATCAAATTCATTCACCGTCATCGGATCGACGCCGCGCGTCCATTCCTCAACCCGGCTGGGGCCGGCGTTGTAGGCTGCAAGCATCATTGCGGTCTCCGCGGTGCGGCCGCGATAAGGCTCGCGGATCTTCTCGAGATACCAGCAGCCGGCTTGGATGTTGCGCTCCGGATCCGCGAGGAATTCAGTAACGTTATCCGTCGCCTGCCGCTCGTAATCTTTGAGTCCGGTCTCATGAGCCCATTCACGTGCAACGAGCGGCGTCACCTGCATTAGGCCAACTTCGTCCGCGGCACCGACCTTCCAAGCGCGAAAGTAGGTCTCCTCATAGATCAGACTCCACACGAGCCGATCGTCGAGTTTATAAACGCGCGACTGCCTGACGATCAGATCGTCGTAGCGATGGGTCCACCAACTCGGAAAGAATAGTCCGGCCGATCCGGCGATCACAGCCAGGATGAAAAGGATCGAGAAAAAGTATCGGGCCATTCGGGGCGGGCTCGTGCTCTTAATCCTCAGAGAGCGCGATCTGCGTCGGCTGGGGCACGCTTTCCGGACGGAGCTCGTCAGATATTTCGCCCTGGACGAGAGTGACGGTCCTGCCGTTCTCAGCCGGCGGTGCGCCGGTGCGCAGCATCTCGACAAACGTGGGAATATCGTGGCCCGCTTCTTCGCTCATGGCGGTGCGGATCGCAAGGATGACTTCAAGAGATTTAGGTCGGCGATACATTAGCGTCAGTGAAACTATTGTTCACCTTCACGCTAATGCGAGTCAACCTGTCTGATTACTGGACGAGTAGGGCTGTGGGAAGGTCGGAGTAGGCCTTGGTGGCGGGATCCATCTCGTAAGGCGGCTTGAGGAAAGCCTTTAGCTCCTCAAATGTCATCGGCCGTGCGAAAAGATACCCTTGGGCGCTTTCACAATCCAGGCTCCTGAGCAGCTTGAGCTGCCCCTGGGTCTCTACACCCTCGGCCGTAACGCGAAGGTTGAGATTTTTAGCAAGGGTGACGATCGCTCTCAGGATCTTGTCGTTAGGCCCGTTCGCCTCTGCCATTGCCACAAACGTCCGGTCGATCTTAAGCGTAGACACGGGCAGGCGCGTCAGATACCCAAGGTTTGAGTAGCCCGTGCCAAAATCATCGATATCTATCTCAATGCCGTCGTCACGCAGCTGATTCAGCATTGCAACTGCCTTCTCGTGATGCTCGAAGAACACGGACTCGGTGATCTCGAGCCTCAGGTTTTCACCCGGGAAGCCCGTTTCGTCGAGGATCGATTCGATGTCGCGCACAAGCGTTTTTTGACTGAATTGCTTACATGAGAGATTGAGGCTCATCGAATGCCGGCTGCCGTCTTGACGCCGCAGCGATCCGATCTCCTGACACCCTCGACGCATGACCTGCCCGCAAAGCCGGTCTATGACCCCGATCTCCTCCGCCAGCGGAATGAATTTTGAAGGCTTTATACGCCCCAGATCCGGATGGTCCCACCTGGCAAGCGACTCAAAGCACTCGATCTCGCCAGTCGCGATGGAATAAATGGGCTGATAAGAAACCTGGATCTCCTCCCGCTCGACAGCACGTCTTAGGTCGGTCTCGAGTCGCAGGATCTCCTTGGCGGCACTATGCATGTGCTCGTCAAATACTTCGTGACGAGCCTTGCCTGCTCGCTTTGCCTGGTACATCGCCGTGTCGGCGTCACGCATTACGTCCTCGCTAGTTATATGCTTGTCCGAGGCGTGCAAGATGCCGATACTGGCTGAGCTGTAGACCTCATGTCCAAGCAGCTCGAACGGCTCGCTGAATTTTTGCTGTATCCTCTCCGCGATCCGCGCGACCTCGGATATGTCGAAGCGGCCCTGAACCAAGATCGTGAATTCGTCACCCCCGAGTCGCGCGACCAGGTCGGACGGACGCAGGCACTCGCGCAGGCGATACGCGATGACCTTCAGCAGCTCGTCACCGACCAAATGGCCAAGACTGTCGTTCACGTACTTGAACCGGTCCAGATCGATGAACAGAACCGTGACCTTATAGCCGGTGATATCTCTCGACTTGGCCAGCGCGTCAGCAAGTCGAGCCATGAATAGAGCGCGATTCGGGAGGCCGGTCAAAGCGTCATGAGTCGCGTCGTGCTGGAGCTGTTCCTCGGCGACCTTCTTGTCGGTAATATCCTGTACCTGGAAGATCAGATTTGGCTGCTTGAGCTGGACGTCATTCGCAGTTGAGACGCTCCAGGAGGTCCACACGGTGTGACCGTTCTTATGGACATATCGTTGCTCCATTTGGCAGCTCGACACCTGTCCTCCGAGCAGCTCATGGACCTTGATGAGGGTCGGACCAAGGTCGTCAGCCAACAGCATAGACTGGAAATCGGCATCCAGGAATTCGGCCTCGGAGTATCCGAGGATGTCCGAAAGTGCGTGATTGACCTTTAGCCATTTGCCTGTGGGAGAGACCAGTCCGATCCCGATAGGAGCGTTGTCGAAGGCACTGCGGAACCGTTCCTCCGATTCTTTGAGAGCATCCGATTGCGACTCGAGGATGTGTGCGTATTGCTCGGCTTGCGCGGCCTGCTGCACGGATATCTCGACATTCTTCAGGTACATCCTGTAGGAGAGGAATACGAAAAATATCACAGGGCCCGCGGCAAATATGATGCCCCAACCGAGCAGCCCCGCGACCTGAACGATCAGTCCGGCACTCGCCGCACCGATGAAATAGGAGAAGAATGACCAGAGATAGTTACTCTTCCAGGTTTCGATAACATCAAGGCCGCTCTTTAAAGTGTCATAGATAGACGCAAGAGAAGTGTTGACCATGAACTGCGTCAAGGCGATCACCGAGAGAGCTATCAGGAAGCTCTGTCGACCGGCTTCGGCACCCAGTAACTGACTAGCGTCGTCGACACCTAGAAATCTCAAGACGAGCACGACCGACATCGTTGAGACGGCCA
>JBJMGO010000199.1:0-4246 GCA_045807825.1 Pyrinomonadaceae bacterium
CAATAATACCAAACACTAAGCAAAAACTATAACCCAATGCCCTGCACATACTGACGACCCATCTGATCGAACTGCCGCGGCGTCATCTGCTGCATCTCTTGAGCCGTGAGCTGCTGTGAGTCAGCCATGTCCTTGCCGGCGGTGATGTACTGGCTCGGGTCCTTTTGAAGCTGCGCCTGCAGACGTGCGGGTACGGTCGCATTGTCCTGCAATCCGACCACAAGTAACGCCAGAGAGATCAGCTGCGCAGCGAAGGCTGCTTTGAGAAGGTAATGACCATATTTACGCGCAGCTTCGCTTTGTTGATAGATGTATATGGTAAATGCGATAGCCGCTCCGAACAGTAGTAGCCCGGCGAGCGCAAGCGTTGGACCTACGTACGGGACATCGAGGCGGAACGGAGCATTGAAAGGCTTTTTACCGTCGCCCGCTGCGACAAACAGTCCGGAACGATAGACGAACTCACTAAAAACGGAGAACTTACTGACCGTGCCGATGACAGCGATCCCAAAGATCGACGACCAGATCGCCATCGCCTCCACCTTAACGCCGTCTTTGAGCAGGTACATCACCGCGACGCCAAAGCAAACCAGGGCCACACCGTAGCTCAAGCTCGCGTCTCCAACATGGATCGGCCGCCAATAGCTGTCGAGCACGGGCGGCAGGTCGATGAATTCACCGCCGATGAACCTGGCAAGAATGAGGATCAGCGCCGCGAGGGGCAGCGTGAACGCGGCCAGGATCCTAAATGTGCGTCGACCGCTAAAAAAGAGCGTCGCCATTCCCGCCCCAAATGCGAATGCAAGACTCAAGTCATAGAGATTCGCGAACGGAATGTAGCGGAAGATCCACGGATTCGCCATGTTGCCGCTCGCGCGCATGATCGCGATCTCGTGGTCGTAGCCATTCACCCAGCGGACAAGCCAGCTCGAGAGGTTGAAGAAAACACCGAGCGTCGCGCCAAAATAGCCGATCTTCTCCGCCATGGACGAAGGCGCGTAGAGATTGGTCAACTGGAATAGCGCGGCCAGGATATAGCAAGCGAGCGCGAGCATCATCAAGGCGGTGTCGGAGATGAAGCCGCCACCGACCTCGAGTCTCAGTCCCAGCATGACAAACCCGCCCGCGAGGGCGAGAAATGCGGGAAGAAAGGTCTTCCAGGTTGCGCGGTTTTCTAATCTGTCGAGTTCTTCCATTTTTGTTCTCTATGCTTGCGGCGGCGCCTGATGGGTTGAGCTGATTTCGCTCTCCGGCGGGCTCGTACTAAAGCCCTCTTCACCGCGGAGGCGGTCGGCGATCTTGTTGAACTTGTCCTGAAAACCAATGTGGTTACGGTTTGCTTCGCCGGCAAGGACGATCTCGGTCGTGCCGTCGTCCTTCTTCTCGATCGATGCCCAGATGCGCTTGTGTGAGAAGAAAAACACCAGCATCAGCGATCCAACGAGTCCAAAACCACCGATATACCACGCGATGAAGTGGGCGTTGAAAGGGTCGTACTTGATCGAGAGGATGTGAGCTAGCGGCGCCTTTTCAAATGCCGCGAGATGCCATTTGTATCCTGCTTTCGCGGCTCCGACGGGAGCACCCTCGGGCAGCTTTTGGGCGAACGCAAACACACGCTGTGCCTGTCCGTCCGGAGGCGTGACATTCAGGATGGCGGCAGGGTTGTTGTAGTCGGCGCTCCGCGTGTCGGGCTCACCGTTCGGACCCATCGCAAAATCGGCCTCAAAATCCGTGTAGTCGATTTTTGTGCCGTCCGCGAGCGTTGCAGATCCAAGTCGCTGGATCTGCACGTTTTGGACGGGGCCTCCATTCTGCGGGGTCAGCTCGAGGGTTACCGTCCTCGCATTGCCGACAGGGATCGTCTGCGACTGGAAAAACTTGTATCCCCGATACATGAACGGTTGGTTGAGAGCGATATCGGCCATGGTGACGCCGTAACTCGGATCCGTGATCCTTACCTGCGTCCGCCAATCAAGAGTATTGGTGATATCGATGCCGCCATTCTCGTCGATGAGTCTCTGCTGAATATCGGTGCAGTCTATCGTGAACGGCAGCTTAACGGTGTAACGCAGCTTTTTATCGAGGTCGAAGTCAATCTTTTGTATCTCATCCGTACGCTCGCCCGGCACCATCCGCACATCCGCGTCAAAGCCCGTCTGGAAAGCAACAAAATGCCCAAGGAAAAGGGTTAGCAAAAATATGTGAATGATGTACGCACCCAAACGATTCCACGCCCCGCGCTGACCAAAGATCGTCGTCGTGGTGTGAGTGATTATCTTTGAGAAGTCCTTGCGGCCCTGTTCGTCGCGGTCGTACGAGGTTGTCGTGGCTGTCGTGACACGTGGTTTGTAGCCGGCCTCCTCAAAGGCTCTTTTGATCTGGGCTTCAGTCTCGGCTTCGCTCTTGCTAGACTCGACGACCAGGTGCTCACGCCTTCCGAGCAGCCAATCGCGACTAGCGGTGAGCTTTGGTTCCTTGATATAGGCCGTCCATGTGGATGGAAAGCGATCGATGGACGCGAGAATAATGTTGAGCGATAAAAGCAGCAAAAGCCCCAGGAAGTACCAGCTGTGGTAGATGTCAAAAAAGCCGAGATAGCCCCAGACGGTCTTCTCGGCGGGCGTGAGGCCGACATACCACGTGTCAAAACCATTGACGTTTTGCTGGACGATCAGCATTCCGATCATTGCAAAAACGACAAGAACGCACAGTTGGACGACGCCAAATCGCACTGAGCTAAGGAAATCGAGAACGCGGTTCAGGACCGGTATCGAAGTCTCCTTTGCAACAGGTTGGCTCTTGAGAGTTTCCTCAGCGGTGGACATCTAAGTTCAGGTGAAAGTTTAGCCTAAAGGTGCCATAGTGTCACACAAAAGGCATATAAGCGCGGCCATTTACAAAAAATAACGGCGGTAATGGCCATTACTTTGAATTAAATACCTTAGACGCTATTCTGAGTCTTACGGTTTCTTACCTAAAACTGTGGCGGCTGAGCTCGATATTCAAAAAACCGTCTCCTTGAGAGACCGCGTAGCGGCCTACGTCGAGCTGACGAAGCCGCGCATTGCCATATTGCTCGTCCTGACGTCTGCGGCGGGCTTTTACATGGGGACGAAAGGGCGATTTGATGTTGTCCTTTTTGTAAACATGCTTGTCTCGATCACCCTGCTCGCCTTTGGCGTAGCTACGCTCAATCAATATTGGGAGCGAGACCTGGATGAGCTGATGCCGCGAACAGCGGCGAGACCCTTGCCAACAGGCCGTGTAGGCAGTACCGAGGCGTTGTTTTTTGGCATCGCGCAGTGCGTGATCGCCGAGGTTTATCTCGCCCTTGCCGTAAACGTGCTGACCGCATTTCTAGGAGCGTTGGTGATCGTCGGGTACGTGCTCGTTTACACGCCGCTCAAGACCCGGACATCCGCCTCGACGGCGATCGGTGCTATTCCAGGGGCCTTGCCGCCGCTCATGGGTTGGACGGCGGCCGCGAATGATATTTCGATCGGTGCGTGGGCGTTGTTTGCGATGCAGTTCTTGTGGCAGTTCCCACATTTTTTGTCGATCGCCTGGATATTTCGCCACGAATACGCACGGGCAGGTATCAAGATGCTGCCCGCGGTCGAGCCGGACGGTAAGATCACGGCACGTCAGATCGTACTTTTCTCCCTGATGCTGCTGCCGACGAGTCTTGCTCCATTCTTTTTTGGAATATCGGGAACGATCTTCCTAATAGGCGCAGCGGTGATCGGACTCTGGATGCTCTACGCATCGATCGTCGCCGCACGAGCTAAGACCGATGCGGCAAACAAGCGTCTGCTCCTTGTATCCGTCATATACCTTCCTGTGCTCTTTATCCTGATGGTCGCTGATAAGCGGTAGTATGAAAGTCGGAACCGTCGAGACCCTTCCCGAGACACCAGAAAAGCTTCCAAAACGCCGCGGCGGATCTGTCGGCGGCGGCTCGAATCGCGGCAACGGCGGCGGCGGGCGCGATCCTGGCGGCGGTGGGGGCAGCAACGGCCCAAAACCACCGAACGACAGCGACAGCTACGACCCGAACGCCTTCGTTCCTGAGAAGTCTCGTATTTTGACCGGCGTGCTCCTGGTCATCGTGATGATGACCTTTGGCGGGTTGTGCTCGGCGTACATCGTCATCGCAACTAACGGCGCGGCCGAGTGGCATCCTTTCTCGCTGCCTATACAGGTTTGGATCTCGACCTTCATTCTATTAGCGAGCAGCATCACC
>JBJMGO010000200.1:0-6015 GCA_045807825.1 Pyrinomonadaceae bacterium
ATGGCTCATTACAAGGCTCGTGCCAAATGTTCGTCGCCTTACAAAACTGATCATAAATACTGAGAACAAAAGACTTATCAGCCTGCTGCGCACCGGTCGAGGACGTGGGCAAAGTTGATGCGGCGGTGTATACACAGGTAACAACTAGACCCGTGGACACTGTAAGTGGTGTTCTTACAGCACTTAGCACATGTGTATACGCCGTATCCAGCCCGCGACTGTATAAGACGTATACAGCTGCGGCGATCCTTGGGGAAAAAATGTCTAACACCTTTGCGTTAAAACATGTTTATATAGTAAGGAGTGTGCTCAGTTCACACCCCTGCCACGCCTAAAAACGCCAGCTTTCCCATATGAAGAGGGCATCAAACTCGAATATTGCAAAAGCCTTGCTCATTGCCCTAGGGGCGGTAGCTATCGTCATGGCCGCCGCGTCGATCCCCTATGCCGCGATCACCCCTGGGCTGCTCACGCTCCTTGCGTTCGCGACGCTGCTCGCGCCGCGGATGAGCCTCACGCTCCCGGGATCCCGCTTTGCCCTCAGCTTTTCCGATGCGGCGATATTTCTCGCATTCATCCTATATGGCGGGCCGGCTGCGATAGTGCTGGCATCGCTCGAGTCTGTGGCGAATTGTTTGTACCTTCGCTCCACGGGGTTCAAGTTTGGAAAGTGGATGGTTCCGGCGAACGTCTCTGTGAATTCACTGACGATCGCACTGACCTACTCGCTTTGGCTGGTTTTGCCCCGTATCTCAGGCATCTCTGCTGATCCTGGAACGTCTCCTCATCTCTTCACGATGTTGGCGTGCCTGGCACTCGCGCAGTTCGCTTTTTCTTCAGTTCTGGCGTCGATACTTTTCTGGATCAACGGCGGGACAGACCCCATCTCGACTTGGAAGCGATACTGCTACACGTCTTCCATGACGCAGATCGTGGGTGCGGGGCTGGCCGGACTTGTCTTTAAGCTGCTGAGCTTCGGTGACCCAATAGCCGCAGGGATCGGGTTTGTTTCGATAACTGTCGCGTATTTCACATACCGCCGAAACGTGACCGAGGTGAAAGACGCGATTGTACAGGCCGAGTCGGCCGAGCGAAAAAAGTCGGAAGCAGAGCGCGACGGCCGACTGCAGGCCGAGCAGCACGCACAGGAGCTCACGCGATCACTTGACCTACAGGAGCAGGCGAATGCGGCACTTAGAAAGAGCGAGCAGGACCTGCAGTACGCGGCACACTACGATTCTTTAACAGGCCTCGCCAATCGGAAGCAGTTCGGTGACGTTCTGACGAGACTCATTGACGGGTATAAGCAGGACCCGACTCAGACGTTTCATGTGCTCTTCCTCGACATCCGCAAATTCAAGCACATCAACGACGGCCTCGGCCATCCTTTTGGTGACAAGGTTCTTTCGACCGTCGCCAAGCGGATCGTTCGCATGGTCAATCCAACCGATGTTGTGGCTCGACTCGGTGGAGATGAGTTCGCGATAGTGCTGACAAACCTTGCGACGGTGGGAAAAGCGCAAAAGGTCGCGCGACGCATCTACGAAAGCCTAGGCCAGCCGTTCTCGCTCGCCGGGAATCGCGTGAGCCTCGATCTGAATATCGGTGTCGCCCCCTGCGATGTTGAGTACGAGAAACCGCAAGAGGTGCTTAGGGATGCCGATATCGCGATGCACTCCGCAAAGGAGAAGAATAGCGGTGTCGCCGTATTTTCTAAGGACCTGCGCGTTAGATTCCTGGAGAGGATCAGGCTCGAGAACGACCTTCGCCAGGCCATAGATCGCGACGAACTCTCGATGAGTTATCAGCCGATCATTGACCTGTCAGACGGCTCTATGTTTGGAATGGAGGCTCTGCTTCGTTGGAACCACACTGAGCTCGGCCAGATCCCACCCAACAAATTTATTCCTATCGCCGAGGAATCGGGGCTCATCATTCCAATGACCAACTGGATCCTTGAGGAGACGTGCAAGCAGATCGCGCATTGGCAACAACTCAGTCCAGGCTACGAGCGGCTGATCGTCAGCGTGAACATCTCTGGCAAGCACCTCTCGAATAACGATCTCATCGACGACGTTGAGAACGCCCTGATCGAATCCAAGATCGACCCGTCTTCGCTCAAGCTCGAGATCACTGAGAGTGCCGCGATGGAGAACGCCGACCACACGATCCGTATCCTGAACCAGCTCAAGAAGGTTGGCGTCCAGCTCAGCATTGACGACTTCGGCACTGGATATTCCAGCCTAAGTTACCTGCACCGGTTGCCCTTTGACACATTGAAGATCGATCGTTCGTTCGTGTCGGCGGTTGGCGAAAAGCGGGAGGGTTCGGAGATACTCCGCACCATCGTCTCCCTGGCAAAGAACTTAAAGAAGAAGGTCATCGCCGAGGGTATCGAAACCGAGGCACAGCTAGAGCTGCTCGAGGAGCTTGGCTGTCACTACGGTCAGGGGTACCTGATGTCGAAGCCCCTGACGGTCGAGAAAATGGAGGCCGCGCTTCTCGACAAGCGAACATGGCTTCCAGAGACGATCCTCCAGGAATCAAAAACGCCGTCCCCATTCGGAATGGGCGAGCTGCCCGTATTTTGAGCAACCCTCTCAGGACCTTTCCTTTCTAATCGGCAATATCTATACTTAAGCGACAAATCCTCGCTTGGAGATAATGCTCAATATGTTTAGAAAGGTAGCTATTTTGGCGGCCATGTGCGCTGTCCTTGCGTCATCGCTTGCCGCTCAGACCAAATTTCAATACCCACAGCCGAAACGCGGCGATCAGGTGGACGATTTTCATGGCGTGAAGGTCGCGGACCCATATCGCTGGATGGAGCAGACGGATTCCGCCGATACAAAGGCATGGATCGACGCTGAGAACAAGATCACAGAGTCCTACATCTCTGCGATCCCGCAACGTGAGGCGATCAAGAACCGCCTGACGGAGATCTGGAACTACGAGCGTTATTCAGCTCCATCGAAGGTTGCCGACGGTTTCTACGTATTTCAGAAGAACGACGGACTCCAAAATCAGTCGGTTTGGTATCGTGCAAAATCGATCGACGATCCGAATCCGACCGTCTTCTTTGATCCGAACAAGATCCTCGCTGACGGTACCGCGGCTTTGAATGGTCAACGTTTCACCGAGGATGGCAAATACTGGGCATACGCCGTCTCTGAAGCGGGCTCGGACCGCACGACGTGGCATATCCGGGACACTGCGACCGGGCAGGACCTGCCCGACACGATCGGCCCCAACCGTAACGGTATCGATGCGTGGCTCAAGGACGACTCGGGCTTTTACTACACGAGCTATGCAGCGACCGCCGCGGGACAGGAGCTGAAGCAGGCGACGAAATTCCAGAAGATCTATTTTCACAAGCTTGGCACGCCGCAGTCGGCGGATCAGGTGGTTTACGAGCGGCCCGAGAACGGCGATCTCTTCAGCGGTGCGGAGATCAGCGAGGACGGCCGCTGGCTGCTCATTACTGTCGGCAAGGGCACCGAGCGGATGAACATGGTCTATTACAAGGACCTCCAAAAAGCTGGCGACACCTATCATCCGCTGATCGAGAATCTCGACAACGCCTGGAACTTCCTCGGCAACGACGGCTCGACGATGTACTTCGAGACGGACAAGGACGCTCCGCACGACAAGATCGTGAAGATCGACGTCAACGCCGACAACAAATGGTCCGACGTCATTCCCGAATCAAAGGACACGCTCGGCGGCGTCAACCTGATCAACAACAATCAGTTCGTCCTCAACTACCTGCAGGACGCGCACACCGTCATCAAGATCTATGACACAAAGGGCAAATTCATCCGCGAAGTAGCCCTGCCCGGCATCGGCTCGGCCGGAGGTTTTGGCGGACGGCGAAACTACACCGAGACGTTCTATACCTACTCGAGCTACAACGCTCCGCCCACGATCTATCGCTATGACCTTAAGACCGGCAAGAGCACACTCTTCCGCGAGGCGAAGGTGAAGTTCGATCCCTCGCAGTACGAGGTCAAGGAAGTCTTTTATCCGTCAAAGGATGGCACGAAGATCCCGATGTTCCTCACCTACAAAAAGGGCATCAAGCTCGACGGCACAAACCCGACGCTGCTTTACGGTTACGGCGGTTTCAACATCCCGTCAACGCCGGGATTCTCGGTCGGTCGGGTTGCGTGGCTCGAGATGGGAGGCGTTTACGCGGTCGCTTGTATTCGCGGAGGAAGCGAGTACGGCAAGGATTGGTGGAAGGGCGGCTCGCGGCTCAACAAGCAGAACGTCTTTGACGACTTTGCATGGGCCGGCAAATGGCTGATCGACAACAAGTATACGTCGACGCCAAAGCTCGCGATAAACGGCGGTTCGAATGGCGGTCTGCTGGTCGGTGCGACGCTGAATCAGCATCCGGATTGGTTCGGTGCGGCCGTGCCGCAGGTCGGCGTGATGGACATGCTTCGGTTCGATAAGTTCACGATCGGCTGGGCGTGGAGGAGCGATTACGGTGATCCGACGAATGATGCGGACTTCAAAGCGATGTACGCGTATTCGCCGTATCACAATGCCAAACCGGGCACGAAGTACCCGCCGACGCTCGTGCTGACCTCGGACCACGACGACCGCGTATTCCCGGCGCATAGCTTTAAGTACACGGCCGCGATGCAGTACGCCCAGTCAGGCGACGCACCCGTCCTCATCCGCGTCCAAACCCGCGGGGGGCACGGCGCCGGCCTTCCCACCACCGCCGCTATCGAACAGCAGGCAGACATCTACGCTTTTCTTGTGAAGGCGCTGAATATGAAGGGCATGTAGATCGAACGCAGAATGCGGAGTGCAGAATGGAAGGCCGCGAGCGATCGCGGCCTTTCTTCATGTTACCTTCCTGACAGAATCTTCTAAGGTGTTTTACAATCATCAACATATGGCGCGAGCCTTGGTGTTGGAGTTGGATGGGGAGGAGTTTGCGGTATCGATCAAGAAGATCGACCGGGACCAGTTGTATGGGTCGGTGGAGGTTGAGGCGTTTGATGAGAAGGGGAATCCGGCGAGCTTGCTGATACTGGCGGCGGACGGTAAGACGCTGCTCGATCGGGGCGGGACGGCGTTGGCGACAGTGGATGAGAAAGGGAACTCTATCGAGCGGAACACGCTGAAGGCAGTTTCGTCGACCGGTAAGGAGATACAGCCGGTCGATTCGTCATTCAACGTGACGAATCATCTCGAGAAGGCTAAGGTCGAGGATTACCTTTCGCAGTTGGTGAAGTCGATCTATGTGATCGATCCGTTCGATGAGACGGTGAATCTGAGCGGGCTGACCGCCACCCTGAGCGAGGGTGCGATCTACAAGTTTCCGTTTTCGTATCGTGGCGGCGGCATTGAGCCTGATAATGCGTTTTTACTCGGCAACAAAGATGGCGATGCTTTTATGATCGTCGGCAAGACGGCGAGGTTTCAGTTTGCGAAGCTGAACAACGCCGTCCAGCTCGATTCGGTCGAGGAGCAGGAGATATCGGCGGATGATATTGATTTTGATTTACTTTAACTCTGCGGTCTCAGCGTCTTCCTCTGTGGACTCTGCGTTTAAGAACTCTCAACGCAGAGTTCGCTGAGGAAGACGCAGAGAACGCTGAGATGAGCTAGATGGCAATTAACATTCGTAATCCCAAGGGCCGTGATGCGGTGGTAGCGTTTGAGGCTGTCATTCCGCAGCGGGACGTGCATTTTGTCGATGAAAAGGGCAAGCCGGTCGTCACGCAAAAGCTCCTAAAGACCGACATCGATCACGATCTCGACGCGCTCTTGAAAAAGAAGAAAGGCAATCTCAACGCCCTCGCCAAGCAGCTCGTCAGCGAGGACCCGGAGGTCGACATCGATGAGTTTGGGATGTATCTCACCGACACCTCCAAGGTGTACGTTTCGAAGAAGGGGATCATTCACATCGTCGACGAGGTCGAGGTAGTTTGTAATCCTGACGGCACGCTTCGCGAGAGACGGCCCAGGATCAAGGACCCGCAGAATATCAACACC
>JBJMGO010000201.1:0-4404 GCA_045807825.1 Pyrinomonadaceae bacterium
AATGTCATGAGCTCTACGGTTTTGACAGGGCGGACCCGATGACATATCCGGATGTCCTGTCAAAGCTCGATCCGGCCGATCTGGAAACCTTGACGAGAGCTGTCACCAATGCGGTGGATCAAGGCATTCCCTATGACATAGAGTTTCGGTTAATGCTGCCAGACGGGTCGTACCGTTGGATCGCATCCAGATGCACCGTCGAAACCGGAAAAGGACGGCCGTCGTTACTCCGTGGGGTCGATATCGACATCACTCAACGCAAGCTCGCCCAGGAGGCCAGGGATAATCTGGTCGCTATTGTCGAGTCGTCCGACGACGCAATACTAAGTAAATCGCTTTCTGGCGTGATCACATCCTGGAATGCCGGCGCGGAAAAGATGTACGGTTATAACGCCGAGGAGATGATCGGGCAAAACGTTTCAGTTCTCAATCCTGATGGTCAAAGCGGCCAAAATGGGAATAGCCTCGAGCGTCTCCAAAGATCAGGACGCGTAGATCATATTGAAACCGTACGCGTACGGCGCGACGGTCAGCTCATCAATGTCTCTCTGACGGTCTCGCCGATCAAGGATTATCACGGCGCCACTATCGGAGCGGCTGTCATTGCTCGCGATATAACCCGCCGCCGACGCGCCGAGGAAGCCCTGCGACAGAGCGAACAGCTTTTCAGGACCATGGCAGATTCCGCTCCGGTGCTGATCTGGATAGCGGGTACCGATAAGCTGTGCACTTACTTCAATCTCGGCTGGCTCGTTTTTACCGGCCGCACGATGGACCAAGAGAGAGGTCATGGCTGGGTCGACAACGTACACAGCGCAGATCGTGCCCAGTGCATGGCACGGTACATCGCTGCCTTTGACCGGCGCGAATCTTTCAAAATGGAGTATCGTCTGCGCCGCGCGGATGGCGTCTACCGCTGGCTGTATGACGTCGGCACTCCGCGTTTTGGATCTGATGGGGAGTTCCTGGGATATATCGGCTCGTGCGTCGACATCACCGAGGGTAAGGAGGCCAACGAGGCTTTGCGAGATCTTAGCGGTAAGTTCATGGGCGCCCAGGAGAAGGAAAGGGCACGTCTCGCCCGCGAGCTTCACGACGACCTCAGCCAGAGCCTGGCGTTGCTTTCGATCCAGCTTGAGGCTATTAGCCGTGACCCAAAGGTAACGGGGATGATAACGAAACGGATCGAAAAATTAACACTCCAGATCCAGCGACTCTCGTCCGATGTCCACCGCATTTCTCACGAGCTCCACCCGTCTAAGCTTGCTCAGCTAGGACTCGTGTCCGCGCTCCGCGGATTTTGTCGCGAGTTCTCCGCGACGCATGGCATTAAGGTGGAGTTTGCCGCCAAGGACGTGCCGCGTGTTATGCCGAACGACATGTCGTTGTGCCTGTATCGCGTCGCGCAGGAGGCCCTGCAGAATGTCTACAAGCACAGCGGAGCAAGCATCACCAGCGTGGTACTCGAGATGGGCACCGACGGGATCTGTTTGCTCGTATCCGACAACGGCGATGGATTCGATATCGACGCACCGAGTTCCAAAGAGTCGCTTGGCCTAGTCAGTATGCGGGAACGTGTCCGCTCTGTGAATGGAACAATTAAGATCGACTCGATAATCGGGGCGGGCACACAGATCACTGTCCTGATACCGCTCCCGGATCTAAACGCATGATCGACCTGATGGATTACCCGGGCATCGTCCTGACAATTTCGCTCGCCGCACTGTCGGTAGCAGTTTGGATAGGGTCCATGATTGCCAAGCGTTGGAGGCCTGCGAACCACGAATTTCGCGATGACTTTAGCCTGGTACTATCGGCGACACTGACGTTGCTCGCTCTTATCATCGGCTTTACGTTCTCGATGGCGGTCAGCAGATACGACCAGCGAAAACATGTTGAGGAGGAGGAGACCAATGCGATCGAGACGGAGTATTTCCGGCTCGGTCTGCTGCCCGCGCCTGATGCCGCAAAGGCACGAATGCTGCTGCGCGACTATTACGAAGAGCGGATATCTTTCTACTCCACACGCGACAGCGAGCAGGTGAGGAAGATGGACGAGAGCACCCTGCAGCTGCAGGGCGCGCTCTGGGCCACGGTCAACACGGTAGCCTCCGTCGATCACTCGCCCACGATCGCTCTCACCGCGTCCGGGATGAATGACGTGCTGAATTCCCAGGGTTTTGCCCAGGCTGCGGCGTGGAATCGGATCCCGTCGGCCGCGTGGCTATTAATGGCATTCATCGCCGTCTTTTGTCATCTACAGCTGGGGTATTGGGCCCGCAGCGTAAGGGCGGAACGCTTGCTGATGATGGTCTTGCCGCTGATGTGCGCGCTGTCGTTCGCTTTGATCGCCGATGTCGATAGTCCACGCGGCGGGTTCATCCGGATCCATCCAGATAATCTGGAAAGCATCACGCAAACTTTTGATCCTAAACACTGAAACGAGCGCCGTCCCGTTCCGACAGACACTGTATGCCCGAGCGGACCGACGTTCCCGAACTTTCACTGGTCCAGGGCGGTCCGGTTTTCCAGCTGTTCTGCTGGATGCGCCTCTCCGACCGCGACCTGAACCGTCCCTATAGACGTGCCATTTTTGTCGCAGCCCTCGCTTGGATCCCGCTTCTCATTCTTTCGATCGTCGATGGACGAGCCCACGGCAACGGTATTGGCATTCCCTTCCTTGACGACATTTCCGCCCATGTCCGTTTTTTGATAGCGCTGCCTGCGTTGATCATCGGCGACAAATTTGCTCAAGAGATGATCGGCCCGCGCATCCGTGAATTCCTGGACCGCATGGTCGTCAGGGAGCGCGATATTCCGAGGTTCAAAGCGGCGATCGATTCGGCCCACTCGATGCGGGATTCGATCCTCTTAGAAGCCGGCTTGATGATCGTCGTGTACAGCGTGGGTCTCTGGGTTTGGAGTTCGCAGATAGCGTCTGCCACGTCAAGCTGGTACGCGGCTCCGGACGGGACGAAGATGAATGTCGCACTCGCTGGCTATTGGTTGGTCTTTGTGAGCCTGCCGATATTCCAGTTTCTGCTGGTGCGTTGGTATCTGCGCATCGCTATCTGGTTGGTTTTCCTGCTGCGTGTTTCAAGGCTTGACCTCAGGTTGATCGCCACGCACGCGGACCGCCTCGGAGGTATCGGGTTTCTGGGCGAGGCTGCGTTCGGATTTGCTCCGTTGCTATTTGCTCAGGGAGCTCTCATTTCGGCGGTAACGGCCAATGGGATACTTTATTCCGGCAGACATCTCACCGATCTGTATTTGGAGATCGGAGCGTTCGTTATTTTGTTAGTTGCAAGTGTACTTGGCCCCTTATGCGTGTTTTCTCCGAAGATGGTCATCGCAAAATTACAGGGGTTGATGAAGTACGGCACGTTGGCGAGCAAGTATGTCGCGGGGTTCGACACGAAGTGGATCGGAGGCGTAAATCCTCAAGACGAAACCCTTCTTGGTACCGGTGATATCCAATCGCTTGCCGATCTCGGCACCAGTTACGCCGTTCTGCACAGTATGCGGCCCGTCCCTTTCGACCTTAACGCCTTGGTCTGGTTGCTAGGCGTTACTCTCTTGCCGCTCGTGCCGCTCGTGTTCTTTACTTTTTCGATCGAAGAATTATTCGACAAGTTGTGGAAGATTCTCATCTGACACCGGGTTTTTCCTTGCCAATCCTCCTGCACACCATCTCCTAGGTTGAGATGTCGCATTTCTGCATTAGCCGATATTCCTCCACGGTTTCTCGCCAATTCTTAGCCTGTCAAAAATGACAGTTACGGATCGCCTGGAACTCCTCACAATCAAGACGCAGGAGTTTTACCGTGCTGACGGCTCTATCAGCGGTAGTGCTGGGTGGTTCGACTCTCTTAGCTCGGGCAGGAAAAGACACAGGAGGATAGACGCAATGACCATGACCGTGATGTCGAGAGCGGAAGCGAATTACTTGGTAGTAATGGCCGACGGAGAATTCGACCTTGACGAGGCGATGCGAACCTTTCGCGAGGTGGTCGTTGCGGTGATCGCCAACCGAAGCGAAAAGGTCCTCTTCGACGGACGCAGAATTTCGGGAGACCCCGAGAGCATCGAGCGCTTCTTCTACGGTGAGTTCGCGGCGCGTACGGTAAGACAAGCTCTTGAGGAAAACGCACTCGCCATACCTCCACAATTCGCCTACATACTTTGCCCGCCGGTGCTTGATCCGGAAAGACTCGGGGAAACGGCTGCCAGCAACCGGGGTATGAACGTAAAGGCCTTTGACGAGCTTGCTGATGGTATTAGCTGGCTCGGGTTACCTCCCGGGGATGTCGTGGCTTTTCCTGACTTTATAACGTAGTTCTGAGCGATGTGCTCTCCCTGCAACACGCGTCGCCTGACGCGGTTGCCGATCTTTCTTTGCTCTCC
>JBJMGO010000202.1:0-5588 GCA_045807825.1 Pyrinomonadaceae bacterium
CAGAACGTACCACCACCATCGATATTCCAGTCGATACAGGAGTCGGCGAACAATTTACAGGCGAACTTACACTGAATATCCGTCGAGAACGTACGCGAGTCGCTACACAACCTCACGGGCTTACTACGTGGCCGAGAGGCGACCGAGCTTTTATTCGCGGCATCGTCGATTGGTCAATACCGGCGTCGGAGCCGCGGCAGGCGCTCTGATCGGCGGTTTGATCGGCGGCAGGCGTGGTGCCGGTCTCGGTATCCTCGCCGGTGGCGTGGGCAGTCAGGTATTCACCCACTACCAACGGCCAAGGAACTACGCCTGGTATAGGCCATAACCGAAGCACATAGAGCTGACAATGGCCCCGGTTCTCCGGGGCCTTTTTTATTTCGAGTGGATTCTCAAGAGCGAGCAGCAGACAATCTTGCGGTAGTCTTCACCCATCGGCGCCTCCACTCCAGGTGTAGCTGGCAACACCGTATTCGGCCTTCTAGTTGTTGCGATTGCCAAGCTTTGCGTACCACCCATGGATCGTGACTCATAGGAGGAATGCAATAAAAGGAGTACTGTCAATGGTTGGACACAAAAACGTCTATGCCAACCGACACGTTGATATGTAACTGGAACAAGTGCGCGATCGTCGCGCGCTTTCACATCGAGGTGCCGCTTCAGTTTGCCAAGAATCTGAATGGCGAGGACGGATTACGTCTGCCTTTTAGCCGCTCGCACCACAATGTCTGTGCTGCTCACCTCGATGAGTACTCCGCGATGCGCCAGCCAAAGGCGATCTACTCCGTCGGCAAATGCCCGCACTGCAATACCGTTTAGAGATCCCGAGTCGCGATAATCCCCCCGCCGTTTCTAGCACAGACGCTTGTATTCCTATATAAGCGGGCTTACCCTAGGGCGCACCCAAAGGAGAAAATCATGGCCAAATCCCTTCTTCCCGCGCTCGTGCTTATGGCACTTGCTCTTGTCTCAGCTCATTCTACGGCAGCTCAGATCGCTGCCTTCACCTATCAGGGACGTCTCACCGACGCGTCGGCCGCGGCGAATGGGCCTTACGACATGCAGTTCATACTCTTTGATTCTGTCGGCGGACAGATCGGCGGGCCGGTCGTCATCCCTGGGGTTGTCATTACTAGTGGCACCTTCACCGTTCGGTTGAACGGCGCGGGAGAGTTCGGCCCGAATGCATTCGACGGCGGAGCCAGGTTCCTAGAGATCTACGTACGTCACCCAGGCGGTGGCGCTTACACAGTCCTGTCACCCAGACAAGAGGTGACGTCGTCGCCGTATTCCGTGTACAGTTCGTCTGCTGCGACGGCGACGAGTTCGACCAGCTTCACAGGTCCACTGCTGGGCGATGTTACAGGTACTCAAAGCTCCTCAACGGTAGCCCGGATCAACGGTTCCCCGCTCGGGGCCACAACCGGAGCCACGACTGGGCAAGTGCTCACATGGAACGGAACCGATTGGGCAAAGAGCACCGCCGCCGGCGTAACCGGCACTGGAGTCGCTAATACCGTGACAAAGTTCACCAGTCCAACCGTTGTCGGAAATTCATCGATCACTGATGATGGCACGACCGTTACCACCACCGGACAGCTAGATGTGACCGGCGGGACGGGTACCGTTTACAACACCGCTCCTATCGAGATCCGAACCAGTACTCCACGCATCGGCTTTCACTGGCCCGGGGTCGTCGCTTCCCAGCTCGGCATGGACAGCAGTGGCGTGATCCGGACGTATAACAATCCGGGCACCGGCTACGAGCAGTTCGCAGCATCGAATATATACGCCAACGGTTTCTTGTCTATAGCCGGTCCCGCGGATGCAGCCGGAAACATCCGTTTCAGCGCGGCAAATCCTTACATCATCGCCTCCTCCTACTTCACTGCGCCGGGAGGCGCGTATTTCAACAGCGGCACTGTATACGTTCAAGCTCAGGCCCAATTTCGTGGAGGGATCCACAACGATACGAATACATATCTCCAGATCGACGGCGGTACGTCCGGCATAACGTACCTCCCGGGCTCGCTCGGCCTTGGGACTACAAACCCGCAACAATACAAATTGAACGTGACCGACGCCGCGAATGGCGGTTTGCGGGTGTCGACCGGCACTTCGGGCGGAACTGTTGCCTCTTTTGGAGGTTTGGGTGATTTCGTTATCGACGCCCCCGGAGTTGCCGGCGGAAGATTGACGGTCAAGGAGAGCGGAAACGTAGGAATTGGGACCAATACGCCAACCGCCCCACTTGGATTTCCGGCAGCGATTGGCAAGAAGATCACTCTTTACCCGGGGGCTACCGGTGACGCCGGATTGGGTGTGTTTGGAAATGAGATGCGCATTGCATCTGACTACTCGGGGGCCGATATTACATTTGGCTACGACGACCGCACCAACGGTTTCACTGAGCGAATGACGTTGAAAGGAACCGGATCGTTGGGCCTTGGGATAATTAATCCGAATGACCGTTTGCAGGTCATAGGCGATATTCGCGTCGGGACGGGCGGCACTAACGGCTGTATCAAGAACTTCGGCGGCGGCGTGATCGGCGGCACTTGCTCCTCTGACGCCAAGTTTAAGGACAGGATCACGCCATTCGGACCGACTTTGCAAAAACTATCAATGCTAAATCCCGTCCATTTCTATTGGCGCAGCAATGAATTTCCGGAGAAGGCGTTCGGGAGAGAAAGGTCCTATGGGCTCATTGCTCAGGAGGTCGAACAAGCATTCCCGGAGATCGTGTCGACGGACGCCGAGGGATTTCGGATGGTGGATTACTCAAAGCTACCACTTTTGACGATTCAAGCCGTAAAAGAACTCAAGCTCCAAAACGATCGTCTCGAGGAGAGGGTCCAGCAGCAGGAAGAGTCGATACGTCAGTTGCTATTGCTGGTGTGCCTCGAGCACAAAGAGGCGAAGGTCTGCCAGAAGTAAATGGTAAGCCGCAGGTTCGTGTGGCTGCCTCGGTAAAATAAAAAAGGCCCTTGCGGGCCTTTTCTATTTTAATTTGAGCGATGACCTACCAGCGGGAATTACCACCACCGCCGCCGCCGCCGTAGCCGCCGCGACCACCGCCGCCGCCGCCGTAACCACCGCGACCACCGCCGCCACCGCCGCCGCTGTTCTCACGGGGCTTGGCTTCGTTGACCTTCAGGCTGCGGCCGCCGACTTCCTTGCCGTCGAGGGCTGCGATGGCCGCCTTGGCCTCCTCGGCACTCGACATCTCGACAAAGGCGAAGCCGCGCGAACGGCCGGTCTCGCGATCATCGATAATATTTGCTGACGTTACGGTGCCGGATTGGCCGAATAGTTCCTCGAGGTCCTGCGTCGTCGTATCAAAAGAGAGATTTCCTACGTAAAGTTTCGTTGACATTGTTTTTTCCTATCTAACCTAATAGAGACGGCCTTCAGCAATTAATGCCGCTGCCGAGCTCTGGATCGATCCTGTCTGCACCATTCTGTTTGTGGCTTGCTCCGGCTTGTTGATCAGGACTGATCCGATAATTCGGTGAGGCTGAAAAAAAGTTAGCGCGGCTCGATCTGCATTAAGTATGTTTGATTAATTCCAATAAAGCAATAGCTGAAAGGGCGAAGATGCGCCTTTCTGATATATGCTTGCTTTCCGGCCGAAGTGCACTCGGAGTAAACATGACCAGACGCACGCTTTATACATTTATCGCAACGACCTCGCTGGTGTTCCTATTATCAGCTTCAGCCCTCGCGCAAGCCGACAGTAAAATCACTGTTATCGGCTACATCATGGACAGGGAGTGCCATACCGTGCACAGCACGCTACAGGACGCCAAGACCCATCCAAACGCCTGCGCCCTGATGGATTCCTGCAAGATGACCGGTTACGTCGTCGTCTCAAAAGACAGTGTCTACCGACTCGACGACCAGGGAGCTAAGCTCGCCATCGCCGCTCTACAAGCCGCAAAAACAAGGAAGGGCCTCCGAGTCACCATTGTGGGCAGTGTCGACGGCGAGATCCTCCACGTCGAGAAACTCCAAGCCACGCCTCTCGATAGCTGAGGATCAACCGGGGAGCCCTCAACTCAGCCCTTTAAACTGTTGACCCGTTAGCGGCATGCACCATATTCGTGACGCACTCAGCTCTTGACCGGCGTCTTGTCGCCTTTCTCCTTTGCGTCGGTCGCGCCTTCTTTAGCGGCGACATCTTCAATATCCGAGTTGATCTCGCCGCCGATGAGGATCGCTGCTCCGGTCAGATAAAACCACAGCATCAGCACAATGACGGCCCCGAGAGAACCGTACGTGGCGCTGTATGAGTCGAAGAAGTGCAGGTAGAGCCGAAACGCGAATGACACTAATAACCAGATCACCACCGCAATTACGGAGCCAGGCGTCACCCATTTCCAGTCTTGATCGCCAAGGTCAGGCCCCCAGTAATAGATCATGGCGAATCCCAGCAGCAAGAACGCGAGCACGATCGGCCACTGGATAACGCTCCAGGCGGTGGTGAATAAGGACCCGAATCCATAACTCGCCGCGAGCCAGACTGCGATCTTGCCGCCATACAGTACGAGCACGAGGGCAGAGATGATCAGAAAGCCGAGGACTAGCGTCAAACCGACGGCCATCAGACGCTGCTTCCACCAAGGGCGTGACTCCTCAACCTTGTAGGCTGCGTTCAGTGAGTCGCCGATCGCACCCATGCCGTTGGACGCGGCCCAAAGAGCGGCGAGTATTCCGAAGCCGATCTTCCCGCTACCACTAGCGGCGCTCACCTCAAACATTGTCGAGTCCACTAACTGCCCTGCGGATCCCGGTAGCACGGCGGAGAGATAATTGAATAGACTGTGCCGCAGCCCAGTTCCCGAACCCATGATCAGTCCGATCACGGACGTCAGAAAAAGCAGCAGTGGAAACAACGCCAAGAGGAAGTAGTACGCGAGCTCGGCCGATCGGCCAAACACTCTGTCATTAACAATGTCCGCCCACACGCGCTTCCCAAGCTTCTGTAAGTCTTGACCGCGAAATTCCATAGCAGATCAACGAGCTACTATGAAATTGCACCGAGCATCCTCAAGCGTTTGTCGCCATCAGTACAGTCCCATCTCTGGAGTCGCTATGTATTTAGCTCAACACACACCGCCGCATCACAGGAGAATCTGCCCACCCTGTTTGGCTGGATCCGAGACGATCTGACGCTAGCCTGTCGCTGCACTCTCCGCACGAAATTTTGCTGGTATGCGGACGAATACCGTAGTTCCGCTTGTCGCCGTTGACTCGATCTGAAAATTCCCTTCGAGCAGGTTTGCACGCTCCTGCATACCTTGGAGCCCAAGACCTCCGTTCGTCCGCCGCCGATCTGACGCGGTCGTGTCGAATCCCGTTCCATTGTCCTCAATGATGAGCGTCAACTCGTTCTCGCTTATAGACAACAGAACCGCAATAGACGAGGCCTTCGCATACTTGGCCACATTGTTTAAGCATTCTTGCGCGATCCGATAGACGTTAACCTCGATCTCCGGAAGCAGCCGCTTTTTAGGAGCTGGCCCGGCACGAAAGTCAGCCTCGATGTCGAAGTTTCGTGACCACTCCCTCACGTAGCCGCGCAAGGC
>JBJMGO010000203.1:0-6745 GCA_045807825.1 Pyrinomonadaceae bacterium
AATTCTCCAACGGCCGCGGCGAGGTGCTGCAAAATCCGACGCTGATCGTCGATATTATTTCGACCGCCTCACGTTCTACGGAGCGGATGCGAAAGCTCGAGGGGTTTCTCGCGATCCCGTCGATCAAAGAGGTGATGCTCGTGAATCAAAACGAGATGCGCATCGAGCATTACGCCAAGCAAAATCCGAAGCAATGGGTCTACCGCATCTATGACGAGCGTGACGCCGTCGTATCGCTCGACTCGATCGGCTGCAAGATCTCGGTCGTCGAGATCTATACGCAGGTCAAACTCGGCGAATCGGAGCTGAGCTCAAAGGCGGTTAATTAACTGGGGGGGCGAGCATCCCTGCTCGCCCACACCGCTAGCATTGCACGCGCTGGAGAATTCCCACTCCTCCGGCCGCGTGCACAAACCTGCCTTCACCGGATTGTTGTGTATATACCGAAGCACAGCAGAAAAATGCCGTGTGCTCCTGATATATCGGTCGAAGAAGTCGTGTTGCCAAAACTTGCCTGTCCTGGACAGGACTTCGTTAGCTTTTTGAGCCGAGTAGGATTTGATGGAGTGGACGAGCTTTGGCAAGTGGACGCCCTTGAGGGGCTGAGCGAGAATGTGGGCGTGATTCGGCATGATCACCCAAGCATGAAGTATGTACTTGGTGTTGTGGTGAAAGAGCAGTGTGTCTCTCACGATAGCGGCCACTCGCCTGTCACGTAAGAAGCAACTCCCATAGCCGGAATCCACATAGCCTTCGATCCGGCGTCTCATCAGTTCATCCGTGATCTTGTCAGCTTGCAAGCGTCGATGACGGACTTTGGCAGCGAATCATAGAGCCGGAATGTGATGGATTGTACGAACTCCTCTGCATCTAGATGCGGCAGATCGTCCCTGTTATACCAGCCGAATTCAGTCGGCGATCTCTTCGGCTTGAAGTTGTAGTCGCTCATTTCCAATAGCTCAGTTCAGCGTTGTAGGCGAGCAGGGATGCTCGCCCCCCAATTGAACTACATTAGATTCACAGGGTCGATCTCGACGTAGACGTGGCGCATTTCGCAGCCGTGTTCTTCGGCATCGGCGAGGGCGATGTCGAGGACCTTTCGCAGGGCGCGGCGGGACTGGGATTTGAGGATCATTTGGATCCGAAATTCATTCTTCAATCGTGCGATGGTCGCCGGTGCTGGGCCGAGGACGCGAACCTCGCGGTCGGCGTTGGCACTGTCTAGCGACCGGCGCAGAATACTCGCATTTGTCTGCGCACGCGTGTGGTCGCGATGCTTGATCATGATGCTGGCTAGGACGAAGAAGGGCGGATAAGCGAGTCTCTCACGATAACGGATCTCCTCGGCGTAAAACCCCTCGTAATCCTGGTTGACGGCGTGCCGCAGGGCGTAATGCTCCGGGTAATACGTCTGGATCAGCACGCGTCCGGGCTTGTCGCCGCGGCCCGAACGTCCCGCGACTTGGGTGATCAATTGGAACGTCCTCTCCGCCGATCTCAGGTCCGGCAACCCCAATCCGATATCAACTGATATGACGCCGACGAGGGTGACGTTGGGGAAGTCGTGACCCTTCGCGATCATCTGCGTACCGACCAACATATCGATTCGGTGAGCGGCAAAATCGAGCAGCACCTGATCGAGCTCGCCCTTGTGCGCCATCGTGTCGCGATCGATGCGAGCGATGCTTACTTGCGGGAACTTTTTGCGAAGCTGGTCCTCGATATTCTCCGTGCCCTCGCCGACGAAGTAGAGAAACTCGCTTCGGCAATGCGGACACACATTCGGCACGGCCTCGCGGTAGTTGCAGTAGTGACATACGAGCCTGTGAGCTCCTCTGTGATAGGTGAGCGTGATGTCGCAGTTTTTGCACTTGAGCGACTCGCCGCACGTACGGCACAGGACGAACTGTGAAAATCCACGGCGGTTTAGCAGCACGATCGTCTGCTCGCCGCGTGAGTGCGTCTCGTCGATAGCCTCGAGCAATTGGTCGGAGAATGGGACGTCCTTTCCTTTTTGTTTGAAGACCTCGCGCATGTCGATGAGCCTGGCCTGAGCGAGCGAGCGTCCCTCGATGCGATCCGCGAGGCGCAGATAAGCGTATTTGCCCGTCTGCGCGTTGTAAAAAGACTCCATCGCAGGCGTCGCGGAGCCGAGCACGACAACCGCTCCCGCAGAATGTGCGCGCATTACAGCAACATCGCGGGCGTTGTAAAAAGGTGACTCGTGCTGGCGGTACGAAGGGTCGTGTTCCTCATCGACGACCAACAGGCCGATATCCTCAAGAGGCGCGAAAACCGCCGAACGCGTGCCTATCACAACGCGTGCATCGCCACGGCGAATGCGACGCCATTCGTCGTACCGTTCGCCCGCCGAGAGATTTGAATGCAGGATCGCAACCTCGGTTCCAAAAACCGAACGCAGACGACGAGAAAACACCTGCGTCAGCGCGATCTCAGGCACGAGCATCATCGCGGTGCGACCCTGTTCTAGCGTCGCCCGCATGGCGCGGATATAAACCTCCGTCTTGCCGCTGCCAGTGATGCCGTGGAGGAGAAAAGCCTTGTATTCACCTGCCTTTACGGCCGACGCGATCTCATCGAACGCGGTCTGCTGCTCACCGGTGAGAGTGAGATCTGTGATCTCCGGGAGCTTTAAACCGGCCAGCGGATCGCGGTGCAGGTCCTGAACGTAGATCTCGAGGAGGCCGCGTTTGGCGAGCGTGTTGATCGGAGAGGCTCCGACATCGGCCATCTCCTGCAGCTCCGTCCAGAGCATCTCACCGCCGTTCTTATCGAGTAGGTCGAGGATGCGCTGTTGTTGATCGGTTAAAGCCTTGGGGGCCGCGCCATCCGCCGAGCGAGCAGGGATGCTCGCTTCCAAAACGCGGCGGACGGCTTTGCGGAGTCGTGGCCGTACTTTTTCGCTGTTGATGCCAGCAGGGAGCGACGCCTTGAGCATCTCGCCCCAAAATGAGGCGTAATAATCCGCTGTCCACTTTGTGAGGTCGAGGATCTCGGGTGTGATCAGCGGCTCGTCATCAAGGACCTCAAGGATATCCTTGATCTTGGTCTCGTCAACGTCCGCCTCCGCAGGAAGCTCCTCAAGCACATTCACCGCATACCCTATGAGATCACGCCGACCAAAGGGCAGCCGCAAACGGGCTCCGATCCGGATCTTGCCAACCAGCCGCTCGGGAACTCTATACGTGAACGAGCGCCTGATAGGGACAGGCAGCACCGCCTCAACGAATTGTCTCGAAGGATCGCCCATGGAGAGTGTGCAAATGATAACGCGTGTGAGCGGCCGCTCCGAAATAACGAATAACGCATAGCGAATATCGAAGAACGTATTCGTTATCAGTTATTCGTTATTTCGATAGAATAGTTTTATGGCAGAAATGTTCGAGCAGAAGGCACCTGAGAAGCGGAGTAACACAGGCCTCCTCGTCGGGGTGCTGGTCGGCGCGATCCTGATCGGTGTAGTCGCCTATAGGTGGCTGAGAAAGACGCCGTCGATCGACGATCAGAGGGCGGCAATTCTGCAGGGATCTTACAGACCGGGCTCACCGGAATTCGAGGATCTGCAGAAAAAGGTGCTGATCGCCAAGGATGAGAATCGCACGGTCGAGTCGCCGACGGGACTTGGCACCATCTCGATGTTCATCTACGGCAATATCTACAATCGCACGGGCAAGACGATCACGGCACTCGAGGTGAACGTGAATGTCACAGATCAGAAAAAGAACGTCATCAAAGAAAAGAACGTTCTTATCGTACCCATGCAGCAGCCGTCGATCGCTCCCGACACAACGGTGCCTATCACAACCACGCTTGACGGATTCGATCGCAAGGACGATCGGGCGAATTACAATTTCAAAGTAACGGCTATCAAGGTGACAGACTGAACGTCGGGCGTGCTATCTTTGCGAGAATATGCCTGAGACCGATGTCAGCCTGCGCGTAAGGAACGTCACAAAGCGTTTTGGCGACTTTACGGCGGTTGAGGACCTGAGCTTTGACGTGAGGGCGGGACGTGTGTTTGGCTTCCTCGGGCCGAATGGCGCGGGCAAGACGACCACGATTCGAATGATCGTCGGTATCATGGCCCCGGACGAAGGTTCGATCGAGCTGTTTGGCGAGACTGGCACGGTACATCTGCAGGACCGCATCGGCTATCTGCCTGAAGAACGCGGTCTCTATAAAAAGATGAAGATCGTCGATCAGCTGCGCTACTTTGCCGCGCTGAAGGACGTGCCGCGTGCGGAGGCCGACAAGCGAATCGATACCTGGCTCGGCCGCATGGGCCTCTCCGAGTGGAAAAACAAGCGCACCACCGATCTCTCAAAGGGGATGCAGCAAAAGATCCAGTTCATCTCAACCGTGCTGCACGACCCTGACCTTCTGATACTTGATGAGCCGTTCTCAGGACTCGATCCGGTGAATGTCGAGTTCATGATCGATGTGCTGGCCGAGTTTCGCACCAAGGATAAGACGATAATGTTCTCCACCCACCAGATGGAAACAGCGGAGCGGCTGTGCAGCGATATTCTGCTCATCAACAAAGCAAAAAAAGTTGTCGGCGGGAGCTTGCGTCAGGTCAAGGAGGCGTACGGGCTGAATACGATCGCTCTCAGGTGTGTGGGCGGCGAGACGGTGCTGGGGGACAAGTCGCTTGTCGCGGAGGTCGTCGAGCATTCGGACGAGCGCGAGATACAGCTTGCTGACGGCGCCGATGCGCAGGTGCTGTTGAGAAGACTGATCGAATCGGGTGCGACAATCACAAAATTTGAGCAGGTCGAGCCCAGTTTGAACGATATCTTCATTCAACAAGTCGGAGGCGAGCGATGAGGAAGTTTTTGGCTGTCGTTCGCCACGAGTACCGAAAGGTCGTCTTGAAATGGGCGTTCCTGATCGGGACGCTGTTGTTCCCGGTGCTGGGACTTGGTTTTGCCTTGGTGCCGGCCTTGATCTTCTCGCTCAAGGGCGAGCCGACCCGTCTGGCGGTCGTCGACCCAACGGGCAGGATCGCACCCAGGCTGAAGGCGAATCTTTCGCAGGAGCAGATCGACTCGCGGTCACGCGAGGCGGCAAGGCACCAAGTGAATGATCTTGGCGTGACGCAGGACGAAAAGATGAAGCAAGGTGCCAAGCAGATGGCTGCCGGCATCATCTTGATCGACTATGACGCACGCGGCAAATCGCGGGACCAGATCCGCTCCGAACTGAACCTAATGGCTGTCGACGATGCCATCGACGCATACCTGATCGTCCCTGACAACGCCGCGGATCCGGATGCGAAATATGAATTCTTGTCTCGGAAGGCGGGAGATTTCGTCGTCAGCGATCTCATCAAGGACGCGCTGAACGAGGCGGTTCGTTCAGAACGCCTCTCTGAGGCGAAGATAGACGAGGCACAGCTCAGGGCTATCAATCACGAGGTAGACCTAGACACAAAATCCATCACGCAGCGGGGCGAGGAAAAGGATTCGGAGTCGCTCTTTATCGCGTCGCTGGTGATCGGAATGATGATCTACATCACACTGACGATCTACGGTCAGGTGATCATGGGGGCGGTCGTTGAAGAGAAGGAGACGCGGATCGCGGAGATACTTTTTTCGTCGGCAAAGCCGATGGAGCTGATGTTTGGCAAACTCGTCGGTGTCGGGCTCGCCGGGCTGACGCAGTTAGCTATCTGGGTGACATCGCTGTCGATGATCGTCGCGGTTTTGTCCGTGCAGGCCGGAACCGCTGAGCTGCTGAAGGGAATTCCGCGCGTATCGCCGCTGATGGTCGTTTACTTTTTGCTGTTCTTCCTGGTCGGATATTTTATCTACGCGTCGATCTTCGCTCTCATCGGGGCGAGTGTAACGACGCCGCAGGAGGGCGGGCAATTCGCGTTCCCGGCGATCATGCTGCTGCTGATCGGGTTTTATTTTTCGTTCGTGGTGATCCGCGACCCGAACTCGAATCTCAGCTTTTGGGTGTCGATCGCGCCGTTCTTTGCACCGATCACCATGCCAGTCCGCATTCTCGCGGAGACGCCGCCGTTTTGGCAGATACTCCTCGCTATTGGCTTGAATGTGATGACGATCTGCGGTCTCGTTTGGCTCGCTGGCCGCGTCTACCGCGTCGGCATGCTGATGTACGGCAAACGCGCGACCATATCCGAGATCATCAAATGGGCACGGCAGCCTTAACCAAGTTTTCTCCCGACACGTAAACTAAGCATATGTTCAGGAAATCGGCTCTGGTCCTTCTCATTCTCCTCGTATCGTGCGCGGCCTTTGCGCAGGAAGGGGCACCGACGCGGCAGGAGATACTTCGCGGCACGATCACGCCCGAGCGTGCGTGGTGGGACGTGCAGCATTACGATCTATCGGTGCAGTTCATGCCGATGGAGCGGATGATCAAGGGGTCGAATTTGATCACGTTCAAGACCCTTAAACCGGGCTCGCGAATGCAGATCGACCTACAGACGCCGCTTGGTATCACAAAGATCACGCATGGCGGAATCGACCTCAAATACGAACGCGAAGGGAATGTCTACTGGGTCACATTCGACAAGGAGATTCCCGCCGGCGTTGAGGACAAGGTCTCGATCTGGTACGAGGGACATCCGACGGAGGCGAAGAATCCGCCGTGGACGGGTGGCGTGCAGTGGGGACGTGACGACCTTGGGAATTGGTTCATCAACACGACCTGCGAGGGCATCGGCGCGAGCATTTGGTGGCCAAACAAGGACATC
>JBJMGO010000204.1:0-10746 GCA_045807825.1 Pyrinomonadaceae bacterium
CGACGCGCGGCAGAGCCGGCAGTCCTCTAGGAACGCGTAAGTATTTGATCCAATAATGTCGACACACGGACACTCAGACAAATTCGTTTACCACGAGCCGGGGCTCCAGCATCAGTTCTCCGACATGGAGCAGCAGGAGGCGAGCGTCGCGATCGGGATGTGGGCATTCCTCGCGCAGGAGATCATGTTCTTCGGCGGGTTGTTCACGGCGTATCTGGTGTTCCGTTCAAAGTACCCGATGGCCTTTGCCGCCGGGTCGAATCACCTTGACGCATTCCTTGGCGGTCTCAACACGATCGTGCTCATCGTCAGCTCGCTGACGATGGCCCTCACGGTTTACTTTGCGCAACGAGGGAATCGCAATCTTCAGGTTATCTTCATCCTGCTGACGATGGCGTTTGGTGCGACGTTCCTGGTCGTCAAGGCGATCGAGTATACCGACAAGTACAACCACGGTCTCGTGCCCGCGGCGGGACTGAATAAGCGCGAAAGGGCCACCGCCGGTGCCGAGCAGCACCCGCAAGGCAAACCATGCTGGGAGGTCGCTCACGGAGAGGAATCGGACTACACAAATCCACATGGTGAATTCCAGTGGGCAGATTGCTCTCTAGCAAAAAAGGCGCAGGACGAGGGCTATCTGACGACCGCGGAGAAGACCGGCTATTTTGCGAATGGACAGCTTGACGCTGACAAGTTTCGCGACAAGGTGCGCATCTTCTTCTACATCTATTTCATGATGACGGGCCTTCACGCCTTGCACATGATCATCGGGTTGATATTGATGACGTGGCTGCTTTGGACAGCCTTCAGAGGCTACTACAACGCCGATTACTACATGCCGGTCGAGATGTCGGGCCTCTATTGGCACTTTGTCGATATCGTCTGGATATTCCTGTTCCCGCTGCTTTACCTGCTCGGGCGTCACTTTCTTCAACACCATAGTTAGAGAGAGTTAGAGAGTCATGGCTAAACACGATCCCGAATTCGAACACGAACACATTGCCATTCCCGGCTATCTCCTCGTCTTTGGGGTACTGATCGGAGGCACGATCGCGACCTACTATGTAGCTACGGTCGATCTGGATTGGATCTTCCCGGGGGCGAATACCCTGGTCGCGCTTCTCATTGCGTTCACTAAGATGGCGTGCGTCATGCTCTTCTTCATGCACGTGCGTTGGAGCCCGCGGCTGATATGGCTGGCGGTCGTCGCGAGCTTCTTTTGGCTGGCGATCATGTTCTCCTACACGATGCAGGATTACCTTACGCGTGCGACAGGCGTCTTTACACAGTAAGTAAGCAGTTAACAAGGGGGAACGGGAGGGCGAATTTTGACCCTCCCGTTTCGTATTTTCCGGGTTTAACTACCATGGTTTCAGCGTGCTATTATCTTGAATTTAGTGGCTTTACCCGGCCTTTAGCGGCAACGGCTCTCCTTCGCTGCCACATCTGACCCTGGATGAGGAACACTTCCAAAAAATACCTCCCTTTGCTGCTCGCCGCGGTGATATTTTCGGCCGCGTGCATACGCACAAAGCACAAGACGGACGTGCTCCTAAAGGTTGAGGACTCTACTCAAGCGCAGCTCATGGCCGAGGTGAATCGCTGGGCCAGCGTCAACTCGGTCCACGCTAAGATGGACCTCAAGTTTGAGGACAATTCATTCGCGGTATTCGGTCAAAAAGAGGTCTATCGCACCGCCGACGGTGATGTAACGGTAGAGCGACCGGGCAGGATCCTATTAAAGGTTCAGGTTCCAGTGATCAAATCCGAGGTTGCCGAGATGACATCTGACGGAGAGAAATTTCGCGTGGCGATACTGCAGGACGGCGGATCGGGCAAATACAAAAAGTTTGTTAAGGGCACGAATAACGCGGATTACTCAAAGCTCCAAAAGAAGATCGACCCCTCGCAGCTCAAGACGAGCCAGGAGAGTGTGAATGCATTCGCCAACATGCGGCCGCAGCATTTTACTGATGCGTTGCTCGTGAGGCCCACTGCCACCGATCACCTGTACGCGATGAGCACGATATATGAGCACGAGACGCCGCTCAGCGGCCCCGTCACTCGCGGCTACTATTTGCTAGACGAATACGCCAAGAATGCCGAGGGCGGTTTAACGATCTCACGCAGGTTTTGGTTCGATCGTGTGGGGGGCGTGCACCTTATCAAGCAGCAGCTCTTTGACGTCGAGGGCGAGATAGAATCGGACATCATCTACGGCAAGCCCGGCAATTTGGGTCCTGGTGGACAGTTTGCGAATCTCCCGCTGGATATCCAGGTCACACGTCCCAAAGAGCATTATTCCCTTCGCTTTACGTACCAGACGCCTGAAAACGTCCTGATCGGCCGCGATTTCCCAGCGGAGGCGTTTGTCCTGCAAAACACCTGGGGCCTTGAGGAGGTCGATCTCGATAAGCGGCTCGCCGAGTTCGGCAACTCGCCCGCGGCCGACAACAAGGCTGCGACGAACTCGCACTGATCTCTCATGGCACCCATCGTAAAGACGGTCGAGCTAAAAAAATCGTACAAAGTAGGCAAGATCGAGGTGCCCGCGCTTCGCGGCGTCGATCTCAGCATCGAGCCCGGTGAATTCGTGGCGATCATGGGGCCGTCCGGCTGTGGTAAATCCACGCTCCTTCACCTGCTCGGCGGCCTGTTAAGCCCTACGAGCGGCTCGATCATCATCGATGGCGAAGACCTCTCCAAGGTCTCCGACGCCAAACGAACAGACATTCGCCGGCGAAAGATCGGCTTTGTCTTTCAGCGTTTTAACCTCTTTCCGACGCTCACCGCCGAGGGCAATCTCAAGCTTGCCGAAAAGATCCATGCCGCCAACGGTGCAAAGGACGCGAGCCGCCGCCGTGAGGTGCTAAAGCTGCTACGTCTTGACGACAAGCTCGACCACAAGCCATTGGAGCTCTCCGGCGGCCAGCAGCAGCGTGTCGCCCTCGCGCGTGCGGTCGTAAACAACCCGGCCATAATTCTCGCGGATGAGCCGACAGGGAATCTCGATACCGAGAATTCAGAGGTAGTACTTGAGATGTTTCGCAAACTTAATCAGGAATTTGGCCAAACGATCGTCATGATCACACACAACCCTGACGCTGCGGCGCATTGCACGCGTACCATTCAAATGCTGGATGGGCATATAATCAGCAGTACGTGAGCGTCAAGAGCGTCATCAACTGGTCATACGAACGTGCCTCATGGCAATGGGACGTATTGTGCCTGCTGATCATGTGCTTCATCTTTTTGACGCCCAAGTGGTGGTTCGTCACCGTCTCAAATGCTGCAACCCAAACCCTCTCCACAGCCGTCAAAACCGTTGCAGACGATTGCGGCTGCGACACCCCGCCTGTCGCCGCTAAATAACTCTCTTTTCAAGGTTATTCTATGAAAAAAGCTATTCGTACCGCCGTTGTCGCATGTTCTTTGGGAATGGTGTTTTTGAGCATCTCAGCCACCGAGTCGCGTGCGCAGGGCGTGCTCAGAGAGATCCTTGACCGTATGGACAAGTACAACAAGGCGATCACGTCCCTTCAGGCGGACGTCACCATGGTAAAGAGTGACTCGACCCTCAAGATAGACGAAACCTCGTCCGGTACTGCGACCTATATATCAAAGAACGCACCCAAGGCCAAAGGCCAGATGTACGCGCGCATCAACTGGGTCAAGCCGGCCGAGGAGCAGATCATCGTCATCGGCGATAGCTATGAGCTTTATCGCCCGCGCCTAAACCAAGTAATTTACGGTAAAGCGCAGCAGGCCAAGAACAGCGCTGGCGGTGCGAGCAGTGCGCTCGCCTTCATGAACATGTCGCGAGATCAGTTAAAGGCAAACTATGACGTCGCCTATATCGGTCAGGAAGATATGTCGGGGACTAAGGTCTGGCACCTGGAACTCACACCTACGACTAAAGCGAGCTACAAACAGGCCGAGCTGTGGATAGATGCCAACGGTGCACCGCTCCAAGCGAAGATCACCGAAAGGAACAACGACACGACCACTATTCGTCTTACAGCAAGAAAAGAGAATCCAAAGCTGGACACGAGCCTTTTTATACCTAAGTATCCCAGCGGCGTAAAGCGGATCGCTGGATAAAATAAAGGATCGTCGCATAAGTGGCCTCGGACGCTTACGCGCACCGGGGCCGTTTATTTTGTAAACGCGCCGTAACTCTCTATAATCACTAATTCGGTCTATGCCGCAATCGAGCAGTATCAGCAGATTTGTCCGGGGCGTGAGGCACACGACGCGTGCCTTCGCCTCGACAAAGCACCCCGTTCTTGTGCACATCGTGCCGATGCGGCGGTGCAATCTGGCGTGCACGTACTGCAACGAATACGACAAAACTAGCGATCCGGTGCCGATCGAGACGATGCTTGAGCGGATCGATAAGCTGGCGGAATTTGGCTCGTCCGTGATCACGATCTCAGGCGGCGAGCCGATGATGCATCCGGAGATCTACGAGGTGATCGCCAGGATCAGGCATCACGGAATGATCGCCGGGCTCATCTCAAACGGCTACTATTTCCAGCCCGACAAGATCAACAAGCTCAATGAAGCAGGTCTCGATTACCTGCAGATCTCGATCGACAACGTCACGCCCGACGACGTCTCAAAAAAGAGTCTCAAGGTCCTCGACGCCAAGCTCGTAAACCTGCAGCAGTACGCAAAATTCAAGGTCAACATCAATTCCGTTGTCGGCGGCGGAGTCGCAAATCCTGATGAAGCTCTGATCATCGCAGCCCGCGCCCGAGAATTGGGTTTCTCGTCCTCGGTGGGCGTCATTCACGACGGCGACGGCTTGCTCAAAGGCCTAACACCTCGTGAAAAAGAGGTCTACAAAGAGATCAAGAGTAAAGGCGCTCGCTCGTACACTCGTTGGAATTGGTTCCAGGATAATCTGGTCGACGGCGGTGAGTACGAATGGCGTTGCCGTGCCGGTTCGCGTTATCTCTATGTCGATGAGAACGGCATCGTGTCGTGGTGCTCGCAGCAGCGCGGCACGCCGGGAATTCCGCTTCTCGAGTACACCCACGCCGATATGGAGCGCGAATACTGGACAGAGAAATGGTGCGCCCCAAATTGCACCATTCAATGCGTCCACCAGGTCGGTCACCTCGACGCCTGGCGTGATCCGCAAGTTTCACTCGCTGATTTTAATAAGCGCAAAGGCGCCGGTCTCAAGAAAGAGACCGTAGCAGCCGTGCTTGACCGTTAGTAACTATGACTGAGCGAATGACTTCCTTCGAAGAGTTAGAGCCCGAACTTCTCGATCGCGTCACTGGCAGACTTGGTATCCCGCAGAATGTCGCGACCGATCTTGACGGGTTGCGAGCAGTGTATGCAGCGTGGTGTTCTCACATCCCGTTCGACAACATGCGCAAGATGATCTCGCTGCGAGCCGGCGACGAAGCCGATCTTGCCGGACTCGATGCAGCCGATTTCTTTGAGAATTTTCTTGCTAACGGCACCGGTGGCACATGCTGGCCATCGTCAAACGCTCTTTACGTGCTGCTGCGAACGCTCGGCTTTGACGCGCGACGAGTCGCGGGCTCGATGTTCGACCAGCCGGAGGTGAACCACGGCACCATTAAGGTGACGATCGATGGAGCCGACTGGATGGCCGACAGCTCGATGCTCACCTATGAGCCTTTTCCGCTCACTGAGGAGACGTATATCAGAGCCGACACACCGAATCGCATTGAGGTTGAATTTCACCAGGGCTCACATGTCATCTGGGTGGATTTCCCACCGGTGCCCGAGTTCATTCCTTGCCGGATACTGCAGGATCCGGTCGGCGATGAGCTTTATGCCGAGAGGTACCAGGTCTACTCTCGGACATACAGCCCTTTTAATGACAAGCTGTATTTCAGAAAGGGCGGGCTGAACGGGACGACCGTTCTCTTCGGCAACACACGCTTCAAGCGAAAGGGTGATGATCTCGATGTCAAGGAGTTTGACCGCGCCGGCCTCTGTGAATACCTCGTCGAGGAAGCAGCCGTCTCGAATAAGCTTTTAGACGACTGGGTCGCGTCGGGTTCGCTCGAGTCGACGTTCACCGACACGCCGCGGCCACCTGCACCTGAGATCACTCGACCTCGTCCGTCCCGACGGTAGCGAGATCCGGCTTTGCCCTCACGCCGAAGCCGCAGTAATATCAACCAATCTAGTCCAACTCGGGAGGTTCTGAATGATCTCAAGGTTGATCCTCGGTTGCGGCATCACGTGCATGTTGACCATCGCCGCGTCGGCTCAAAAATGGCCGGAGGCCAAGGCTCCCGCATTCGCTGAGGCGGATCCGTATGTAGCGATCCCCGGTGCGGCTTTGTCGCCGAACTCGACGAGCGTCTATAGCGGGATCTTTGATGCGACCAAGTTGCCATCCGATCGCAAGACGATCCTGCCGGCTTTGAATGCCGTCGGTGGGCTGATGAATGACTTTGCGGTTGGCGGGACGCCCGATGGCAACGTGCATTTCGTCATTGTCTTTCACGGTGCAGCGACCGACGGCATTCTCGACAACTCGCATTACAAGCAGATGTACGGGGTCGACAATCCGAATCTGCCGGTGCTCGCGAAGATGCGGAAAATGGGCATTGAGCTTTATGTCTGTGGGCAGTTCCTAGCCGCAAGCAAGATCGATCCGGCGACGATATCGAAGGATGTCACCGTCGCGGCGGACGCGTACCTCGTGCTGATCGGCTACCAAAACAAAGGCTACGGGCTGATGTCATTTTGATATGGCAGACATGAAGCTGAATATTCCGGTACTGCTCGGCACGAGCCGTCAAGCGCGCCAGAGCGAGCATGTCGCGCGTTGGCTGATGACGCGCATCGCTTTGCGAGAAGACATGCGGTCGAGCCTCTTTGACGTGCGGGATTTTCACTTGCCGTACGACAATTATGGGCAGGAGATAAAGGACGAATTTCCCGATTGGCGTGATGCGATCATCGCGGCTGATGGGCTGATCATCGTCACGCCCGAGTACAATCATGGGCCGCCGGGGCCGCTGAAAAGCGTGCTCGACCTGCTGCTCCGCGAGTACGTGCACAAGCCGGTCGCATTCGCCGCCGTGTCCGCACAGGTTTGGGGCGGGACGCGCGTGATCGAGACGATGCTGCACATCGTTCGCGAGCTTGGGCTCGCGGCTACATTCACAGACCTGAATTTCCCACGTGTGCAGGACAAGTTTGACGCCGAAGGGAATCTGCTCGATGAGGCGTATAACTCACGTGCGGACGCGTTCCTCAACGAACTCGCATGGATGGCGACGACATACCGCTGGGGACGTCAAAATGTCCCGTCCCAGTTTCACTGATACAATTCAGGCATGGAAATGCCGCACAACGAGAAGCACCGCTCGCACCGCATCGGGTGGCTGCGGGCCGCTGTTTTGGGTGCGAATGACGGGATCGTCTCGACCTCGTCACTGATAATTGGTGTCGCCGCCGCGGGCTCGGAGCACCACGAGATCATGATCGCTGGGGTCGCGGGTCTGATCGCTGGAGCCGCGTCGATGGCGACAGGCGAGTACGTTTCCGTATCCTCACAGGCCGATACCGAGCAGGCAGATATCGAGCTCGAGAGGAAACATCTCGAGGATGAGCCGGAATTCGAGCGTCGCGAGCTGACCGAGATCTACATCGGCCGTGGTCTCGACCCTGATCTTGCGAAAGAAGTTGCCAGGCAGCTCATGGACCATGACGCCCTGGCCGCGCACACCCGCGACGAACTCGGCATTACCGACACCTCGACAGCAAACCCAATACAGGCCGCGATCTTCTCAGCAGTAAGTTTTTCCCTCGGAGCAGCATTGCCGCTCGCCGTTGCGTGGTTAACGCCCCATAGCAAGGTGATCTGGACCACCGCGGTGGCGTGTCTCGTATTCTTGGCCATCCTGGGAGCTGTGGCGGCTCACGCGGGCGGAGCAAGCAGGGTCAAAGGAGCTGTCCGGGTCCTCTTTTGGAGTGCGGCGGCGATGCTTGCGACATTCGGGGTCGGCAAATTGTTTGGTGCGAATGTATGACGAACGAGCAACACAACAAATACATCTCGTGGGTGTTTCTGGGTCACGCCGGATTCCAGCTCTTGATGCTGCTGTTCGTGCTTGCATTCCTTGGGGTGTTCCTTGCTATTCCCGACACCGGTCGCGGTACTCCACCGCCTAAAGCTTTGTTTTGGGTGATGATGGCGTTCATGACCGTCATCTACACTATCTTTACGATCCCCTCGGTGGTTGCAGCTTACGCACTTCGCAAGAAGAAGCCGTGGGCGAGGATCGCCGCGATCGTAGCCGGTGCAATGGGTGCAATGCATGTGCCATTCGGAACGGCCGCCTGCGTTTATGCTCTTTGGTTCTTTGCGGGTGAGAATTGGAAGGAGGTTTATCCCGAACAGGCCGGTCTCAGCGCACCCCCGCAGGAACTTCCGGGATTTGATCACGCTAAATGGGAAGGCGATTTTAAGACTGATGAAAAAGGTCGGGCGGTCTTTACGCAGGCCGAGCCGCCGGACTGGCGCTAGCGCCTCGCGACTTCCTCACCGATGGACCACACGATCACGGAGCTCGATAATCCAAGTCCCGACAACCTTCCGGCCATCATAATGAGCGTCTCGCCGTGAGAGACGACGGCGGCGTCGAGCAGTGTTTTCTCACCGATCTTTAGCATTAGGCTGGTCGAGCTGGCGTTTTCGTGGAAAAAAGGATGCACGCCCCAGATGAGAGCGAGCTGGCGGCAGGCGTCCTCGCTGGTCGTCAGTGCAAAGGTTTGCAGCCCGGAGCGGAATGCCGACAATCTTCTAGCCATCAATCCGGATTCAGTGAATACGGCGACCTTCTCCGTCTGTACCTCGCGAGCGGCGTGAACTGCTGCTTTTGACAACGCCTGGCTGGTGCGGCCAGAGGGCGGGAGCGACATCTTGATCGGCGCCTGATTCTCCGCCTTTATGCTCTCGGCGGCGTCGATAATGCGGGCCATTGTCGCGATCGACTCGACAGGGTATTTGCCTGAGGCGGTCTCGGCTGAGAGCATCACGGCATCGGAGCCGTCCCAAACGGCGTTCGCGACGTCCGAGGCCTCGGCACGCGTTGGTGTCGGAGCCTCGATCATCGACTGCAGCATTTGCGTCGCCGTTATCACAAAGCGGTCGTGTTCGACGGCCTGCTCGATGATGCGTTTTTGATAGACCGGCACAAGCTCGACGCTCGTCTCGACCCCGAGATCGCCACGAGCGACCATCACGCCGTCGGTCTCCTGAATGATCGCGTCGAGATTCTCGATCGCCTCGGCCTTCTCGATCTTTGCGACCAGAAGTGCACGTCCCAGATGCCGCGTGTTGAGCTGCTTGATGAGGTCCTTGACCTCCTTGCAATCGGCGGCGGTGCGGACGAAGGACAGTGCGATGTAATCGGCATTCTGCTTCATCGCCCAGTCGAGATCGTCGCGGTCTTTGTCGGTAAGCGATGGGATCGGAAGGGCAGTGTGTGGAAGATTGATGCCTTTGCGCTCGAGAAGCGTGCCGCCGGTGACGACGCGCGTGACGACATCGGTCTCGGTCGTCGACTCGACCGTCAGCTCGATCGCACCGTCGTCTATCAGAACTCGGCTGCCGGGCCCGACGGAGTGCGGCAGCTCGTTAAAGTTTGTGCCGACCATCTCGCTCGTACCCTCGACGTCCCGGGTGGTGATCGTGAAGGTCTGTCCCTCTTTGAGCGAGACGCCGTTGCCGTCCTTTAGTCCCTTGGTGCGGATCTTTGGCCCCGACAGGTCGACAAGCACCGCGAGCGGAATGCCCATACTCGCCGCCGCCTCGCGTGCCGTGCGGATACGCTCGACGTGCTCGTCCTGCGTCCCGTGCGACATATTGATCCGCACCGCATTCAACCCCGCACGCAGCATCGCCTCGATCGTCTCTCTCGAACTACTAGCCGGCCCCAGCGTCGCAAGGATCTTCGCTTTTCGCATCAGGTAGATTTTAGCGGAGTAGTTGGAAGAGGGCGAATTGCGGCGGAGGGCGTGGGTGCAGGAGGCGATCTGAGCGAGCAAACGGCGGTGCAGCTAGGATCGCAGGTCTGACCCAAATACTTCCATTTAGAAATCTCTAAAGCGAGATTGTCTCAGCAAGCATCAACTGCGACGGAGATCTGGGTTACGCGTCCGTCCTTAATTGAGATGTCGACCTCGCCACCTGACGAAATGTCCTTGTATTCGATCATGCCTGGGGCCTCCGAGATTGGCCGCCCCATGAGCCGCTTTACATCATTCACACTGGAGCCGATTGAAACACCATTAACGCTCCAGGCGCCCCACTCAACCTCGATCGAGTCTACGGTCCGCTTTCCTTCGTATTCGATCACCTCCAAGGTGAGTCCCGAATAGTTGTATTCGCGGCCCGATATCGGCTCCGACTCAGGTCCATAGTTTTCCACGCTGTTTGGCCGCCCAAGCAGTCGGCGCATCTCCTTCTCAGTGGTTCCGATCCGAACACCGTTCAGGCGAAAATCCATGGCATCCGCCAGAGCGGAATCGAGATTAGAATCCCGGTAGGGTTCAGTGGATGCGAGGCGTACGTCACCGTTGACGGGAAAAAGGCTCACGATAGCTGATTCGACCGCGCGAACCACGCCCGTCCCCATCGCGAACGTGACGCACCCGAAGATTATTCCGGCGATAAGCCTCATACAGCTCAGCTTACTCTCACTCCATGGAATTTCAAGGGTTTTGTCGAGAAAGGGCTGC
>JBJMGO010000205.1:0-4203 GCA_045807825.1 Pyrinomonadaceae bacterium
ACCGCGATCCCCGCGATCAGCAGCGCGAGCGTGTGCCCCACGCCCCACATTCCGCCGACAAGCGAAGACGACCAGATGCTCTTGCGATCCGACACGATAGTCGATACAGCCGCCACGTGGTCCGGCTCGGTTGCATGCTTTAGCCCCGCCAAAAAGCTGAAGACCAGCAGTAAGCCTACTGAGGCGGGCGAAATGTCCAATGCAAACGTCATACGATGTGCGGATCGCCAACAGTATCTCATACACGCTTATCTTCAACGCCCATCGCCATGGACAGCAACGGAGAGCCGCCTACGATCGCTGCTCGCCGGTTCCCCGACGGATCCAAACGGATTGCGCTGCAAAATGCTCCCTGACCGAATGTTTTATATAGCTTGTAAGCCAAGTTACTTAACCCACTCTCGAAACTCGCAAGACTGAAAGTAAGCGCTGAGGTGCACAGGAGCTTTATATTTCCAGGGGAGAATTATCTTTATGCGTAAATTTATCGGCACCGCTCTCGCGGTACTTTGTATGACTTTTTTGGCGGTCGGAGCAGCCTCGGCACAGTATGACCGGGACCATGATCATGACCGTGATCGGGACAACCGGACGAACATGCACGACGGCCATCACTGGCGTGTGAAACACAGTAACTACATCACGGACGACCGCGGTGCGGACCTTCTTCGCCAGGCCGTCAGGAACGGTTATCAGCAGGGCTACCAAGCCGGCAGCTCCGACCGCAGCAGCCGTCACAACAACTGGCGACGGAATCAGACGTACGTCTCCGCCAACATGGGCTGGGAGAATGGCGTTGACCAGAGCCAGTATCGCTACTACTTTCAGCAGGGTTTCCAAAAGGGTTATGACGACGCCTTTTACAACCGTAACCGCTACGGCCGCGACAACAACATCCTCGACAATGTCCTTACCGGCATTCTCGGGATCGGCAGATACTAACCTGCATGTTTGAGGAACATGAATTAGGCGGCCGCACGGTCGCCTTTTTTGTTCTCAGCAGTCGCATTCACTGTTCACTATTCGCTGTCCCCTGCTCACTTTCCTATGCTATGATTCGGTTGAATTTGCCTGACCCGCAAAATCCAGCAACTTTAACCAGCTAAATTTCATCCTTTCCCCGGCCTGACGTTTGCGGTCTTTTCCTTGCAATTTTGAGTTTTCACTAGAGACCGGCGAGATGTCGGCATTCCATGCCGGGGCGGTTTTGGAGGAATCATGTTTCTGAGGTCAACATTTTTTAGAAGTTTAGGTATCGCGGCCATCGTCGCGGCGCTGTCGCTCGTCTCATTCGCCGATACGCTGCGTCTCAAGGACGGCAGCATTATTAAGGGCAAGATCGTTGCGTTCAGCGGCGGCAAATTCACGATAGTGATGGGCGAGGGTGCGCACAGGCACGAACTTACTTTTTCAGTAAGCGAGGTCGACTCGATCACGTTTGACGACGACTCGAATGTCGCCTCAAGCGAACCAACCCGCAAGTACGAGCCCGCACGCGCTTCTGCACCGCAGCAGGACACATCGACGGCTCAGCAGGCCGACCAAAAGCCGCGATTCAAGCAGTGGGACAACACGGGGCAAAAGCCATCCGTCGTCGTGACCGACAACCAAAACCGCGCCAACCAGACCACGAACCAAACCGCCAACCAAACTGCCAGCCAAAAGCCGCCGGTCGTTCACAACCAGCAGCAGCAACCGCCGGTCATCAAGACCAGTGCCACCGGCTCGCAGCCGGGACGCGTCGATCCGCCGAGGCAGAATGCAAACTCCGGCATGCAGCCGATCGCCTGGGACGTGAAGGTCACCGCCGATAACACGAATAACGGCTGGACCAACTCCGGCTGGGTCGTCCGCAAAGGCCAGCGGATCCGCATCACCGGCGACGGCACTGTCGATCTCGGCAAAGGCAAAAAGTCCACGCCTTCCGGCGACCCCGATATCGCGGATGCACAAAAACTCCTCAAAAATGTCGCCACGGGAGCTCTCATCGCCGTCATCGGCGACGACAACAACGATTTCATCTACGTCGGTGCGGAGCGCACCTTCACCGCCACCCGCGACGGAGCCCTCTTCCTCGGCATCAACGAGGGCTACCTCGACGACAACAAAGGTACCTACGCCGTAAAGATCGAGGTCCTCCCCGACGATAAGTAAGCCGAATCTAGCAGCCTCAATTCAAAAGCCCGGCTCGACCGGGCTTTTTTATTTGAGAATTGCACCATGTCTTAGGTCTTATATCAAAAGCCCTGACCGTACGGCTTTGCTCCGCCCGGTATCGATGCTATTGTGACCTCGCAGCCGCACGTTCCCAGTTCTGGCTGACAATATCGCCCCAGCAAGAATTAAGGAGATCCTATGTTGAACCGCTTACCCATCTTGGCGCTCAGTATTCTGTTGCTTGCGGTCGGTGCCGCAGCGCAAGCCCAAACCACAGCTTTCAGCTATCAGGGCCGTTTGCTCGACAACAATGCCGCCGCGTCCGGGAGTTATGACTTCCAGTTCAAGCTCTTTGATACTCCGGGTGTGCAGCAGGGCTCCACTGTGCAGGTCCTCAACGTCACCGTTACCAACGGCATCTTCACCGTGACCCTCGATTTTGGCAGTCAATTTCCGGGACAGGATCGGTTTCTGGACATCGGCGCTAGGACATCGGCATCGGCGCCGGGAGCTTTCACAACTCTCAGCCCGCGGCAAAAGATCCTC
Source organism: Pyrinomonadaceae bacterium (assembly GCA_045807825.1). GTDB lineage: Bacteria > Acidobacteriota > Blastocatellia > Pyrinomonadales > Pyrinomonadaceae > OLB17. Next base: position 2,704 of record JBJMGO010000205.1, read on the forward strand.
GGCGTCCCGTATTCGAACCGAGCGATCAACTCCGGCACTGCCGACGGCCTCTCGGCTGCGTGCGTGGGCTGCGTCGCCGACGGGAATGTTGCGAGCGGTCTCAGCTACTCAAAATTGAGCGGGGCTCCGACGTCGTTGCCGCCAAGCGGGACCGCCGGCGGCGATCTGACAGGAACCTACCCGAATCCGACGATCGGAGCGACAGCGACCGCCGGCGGCCACGTACTCACCTCGCTGAATGCCGCGACGACCGGCACCGTAACGACTGCCAGACTTGGCTCGGGAACGGCAAACAATACTACATTCCTACGCGGCGACGGCACATGGGCAGCACCGGCCGGCCGTGGCTTCGTCTTCACGACGGGTGTAATAAATCCCGCTAACACCACACCCTGGTGGACAACACTTAGTGGAGACTCGAATCAGACAGCGAACAGTCCCGCCCTCGGTGGCGTGATACCCGTTGCTTGTACCTTCGACTCATTGGTAGTTTCGGCTTTTGGCGTGTCGGGTACTGCGGCAACGGACTCGATAGGAGTCACGCTCTACAAGAACGGCACTGCCACGGCTACGACGGTTACGATATCGAACCCCGCCGCTGGTGCTATCGCCACGATCAGCGACAACGTTCATACATTCACGGTGGCAGCGGGGGATTATGTAAGCGTCGGCTATACCCAGACAAACAGTACTCCCATAGTACGCATCGGCGTCGGAGCACACTGTCAATAAGTGGATCTCGTGCAACTGAGGTTAACGGTTCACATAGGTTCGAACTTAATAAGCACCTCGAACAGATGAGTTCAGGCCTAGGACATTCAGCCGCCCGCGACGGTGCCCTCTTCCTCGGCATCAACGAGGGCTACCTCGACGACAACAAAGGCACCTACACCGTAAAGATCGAGGTCCTCCCCGACGATAAGTAAACGAATTTTGCTGTCTACCTAAACGCCGAATTTTATTCATCGTTCACAGATCCAAGCCTCGGTTCGCCGAGGCTTTTTCGTGTTATGATTTTCGCGTTTCCAAACTATCGCCATGAAAAAAGTCATCCTGCTTTTCGCGATTGCTTTTGCGGCCGTCCCCTGTTTCGCCCAGCTTCCCTTTGCAAAATGCGAAGCGTGCAAAAAGGCTGGTGCCAAGTTCTTCCAGGGAGATCCGCAAGGAGCGATCGCTCTCCTCGATGAGGCCATCGCAAAAGATCCGAGCTCGTCTGATGCGTATCGAATGCGCGGCGACTTTCGGGGTCACCTGGGCGATTTCAAACGGTCGGTAGAAGACTACAAAGCCGCACTTGCTCTCGACCCTTCAGCGGTCGATGTATATGAGAAGCTCGCCAGATGGCAGATGTTTTTGCGCGACTACTACGGTGCTCTGGCGACACTCGACGCGGCTCTCGCCCACGGCGTGAAATCGGAGAGCGTATATGTCCAACGCGGTGACCTCCACCTAGACAGACAGGATATAGGCGCGGCAACGGTGGATTACACGAATGCTATC
>JBJMGO010000206.1:0-7384 GCA_045807825.1 Pyrinomonadaceae bacterium
AAGGCGAAGATCAGCAGAAAAACGAAAAGATTATCGACCGACAGCGAGAGCTCGATCAGATAGCCGGTCAGGAATTCCTGCGCCTTAAATCCGCCGAACTGCCACAGGATCAATCCATTGAATGCAAGTGCCAGGCCAACCCAGACCGCGCTCCAGATCAGCGTCTCCAGTTGAGATGGCTTGTGATCACGACGATTGGCAATGCCGAGGTCTGCCCCGAGCGCGGCCATAACCACGACAAAGAACGTGACCCATGCCCACGCCGGATAACCGGTCTCGGTCATGCAAAAAATCCCTCAACGATCCTCACGACGCGACCTAGACCGTCCGCATCAACGTTTGAAAAATCATCTCGCCGATCGCTGTCGACATCGAGCACACCGATGCATGCTCCGCCTTTTAATATCGGAAGGACGATCTCAGATCTTGACTCGGACGCACAGGCAATGTGACCCGGGAAGTCATTGACATTCGGTACGATCACGGTTTCCCGAGTAGTGTACGCGTGACCGCATACACCCTGGCCAAAGCCGATACGCGTACACGCGAGCGGCCCTTGAAAAGGGCCAAGTATCAGCTCGCCACCCTTCACCAGATAAAACCCGACCCAAAAGAAACCGAACGCCTGCTTGAGCACGGCCGAGATGTTTGCGAGATTCGCAATGAGATCGCTCTCACCCTCCACGAGCGCCGCGATCTGCGGCACGATCTCGTCGTATATGGTCGCGCGGTCGGCCGCGGGCGAGAATAAAAGCGATTCCCCCATCACCCTCGATTCTACGGGGGCCGTGAGTGGGGTGCAATTAGGTGAACAAACGAGCCGGCAGCCTACGGGAGATCAACTCTTAGCCTTTTTTGACGCAGTTGAGTCACCGGCATCTTCCGCGCGAAAGATAAAGTGCAGCTTGCCGGCATCCGCCGCTGTTATGGTCCCGCCGAGTTGCTTTGCTGCATAGGCGAGTACAACGTCGAGCCGATCACGGAAAGCGGCCGGCGCCGGGCGAGCCGGCATATCGGGTATCACGCCAACCTTTTCAAGGCGTTTCCCGTCGCTCATAATGAGATCCCCGACCGTAACACTTAAGCCTGAGAAAGAGGATGTCGACTCGTCGGCATTGCGTTCGTAATCTCCCCGTATCTCTATCTCGACAGATGTCATGACCGCGCCTGAGCTGATATCACCGATTATCGTCCCGCGTTTTTCTATTTGAATGACTCGAGCGAAGACCTCGGCGGCAGACGCGCTCTCACTATCGATCAGTACCGAAAGCTTTCCTGTATACGTCGAGTTCCGATGGGTCTTTGCGATCCGCTCATCGGTTTTGCCCCGGCTGACGAAATCGCCGATCTTAACATCTTTGTCGAAAAAGTAGCTCACGAGCAATTCTTCTATTTCGACAGAGCCGCCGCGGTTACCACGCAGATCAAGGATCATGTTTGGATGATTCCCGACGAACTTCATCATTTTCTTGACAGCATCAGGCTCAATCTCGAACGTCTCAAGCCGACACGCCACCGTCATGCTGTCGAGCTCTACGCATCTCGCAGGCTCGTCCTTTTCATTCTTTTTTCTCCGTTCCTTCTCGATATCATCGAACATCCGAAATTTGCTGTTGATCTGGAGCTCTTTCTCGGTTCCATCTTTGTTCGCGACATAGATCTTTAGACTCGCCTGGGGGTCAAGAGTGTAAAGGACATACTGCAATTTCCAAATGTTCTCTCGCGTTGGGTTATAGCTCGAGATACCGGTAATAATGTCGCCCGCCTTCAGTCCCTGAGCCTCCGCATCACTGCCCTTTTTTACACTGGTAACCATGCATTGATTACCGATCATTTGAAAATTGAACCCGTAGTCGACAGCATTCGCGCGGTTCAGCGGTATAAAAAACAGGTGTGAATCGTCAAACTCTGTCAGTAGCTGAGCCGTGATCCTGTAGATCTGACCACGCGTTTCCGCCTGTTTGATCTTGTCGGATGCTTCTTTGAACCGGGCATCGAGGTTTACGCCATGAAAAGTCTTGTCGTAGTACCTCTCCTTGATCTCGATCTCGATCTTGTCGAGCGTTTCCGTCCCGATCTTTCGTATAGCTTTGACATTCGAGAGCTTGTCGGACGTGATCTTCTCGTACTGGGCTGAGACCGGTATGGCAACACTGAGTGCAAGCGTCAATAGGCAGACGGACGAAAGGCGATGATGAATAGTCATAGGAGTGGCTTGCCGTAAATATTACGCGCGTTCTTTAACCGCGTAAAGACCTATTTCGAGAGTCGCTCGCGGGCTTGTTTTACGAGTTCTACGGCGACCGGTGCTCGTTCGGCAACAGACGTGACGTGGCCCATTTTGCGACCCTTTCGCGGCTCGGATTTACCGTAAAGATGGAGCTTAACGGCGGGATGCATAAGGGCAGCGGACCAGTCGGGTTCACCCGCATCCCAGATGTCGCCCAGGAGATTTGCGATGGCGGCCGGGCGGTAGAATTCTGTGGATCCGAGACTGAGCCCGCACACGGCACGGAGTTGCTGCTCAAACTGTGATGTTACGCAGGGGCCGAATGTCAGATGGCCCGAGTTGTGCGGCCGCGGAGCGAGCTCATTAACGAGCAGCTCGCCGTCTGGCTTTAGAAAAAATTCAACGCAAAGCGTGCCTACGTAATTGAGCTTCTCCGCGATCGCGCGTGCGATATCGACCGCGTTCTTCAGGACCAGATCGCTTACCTCGGCGGGAGCGAATGAGACGTCAAGGATGTGGTTACTGTGTTCGTTCTCTATGACACCGTAGTGTACAAAGCTGCCGTCCTGACCTCGGGCACAGACGACGGAGACCTCTTTTTCGAAATCAACGAAACCTTCGAGTACGGCTGCCTCACCCTTTAGTGCAGCGAATGCGGGTTCGACGTCGTGTGGCGCCTCGAGCTTTGACTGACCTTTACCGTCATAGCCAAAGCCCGCTGTCTTTAGCACAGCCGGAAATCCGAGCTCTGTAACGCCGCGATAGAGGTCATCTACCAGCTTTATGTGCCGGAACGGTGTGACAGGAAATCCATTGGCCGAGAGAAAGGTCTTTTCCCTCAGTCGGTTCTGAGTCGTGTGGAGTACCTCGCCTCCCGGATTGACTGGCGCAAACGCGGCGGCAGCATCGATGGTCGCCGACGGCACATTCTCGAATTCAAATGTAAGCACGTCTACGCCTCGGGCAAACTCGCGGACTGCGTCAAGGTCCTCGTAGGGAGCAGTTGTCTCCTCGTCAGCGATCTGTCCGGTCGGCGTGTCCGTGTCCGGCGAAAATGTGTGGACGCGATAGCCCATCTTCCGCGCCTCGATAGCGAACATTCGGCCTAGTTGGCCGCTACCAAAAACGCCGATCGTAGATCCAGGTAGGATGATCCTCGCCATTAAGGCGATAGATTACCGCATCCGATGCAGCTACTTCTAAATGGGATCGGTGGAGTCGATCACTTCATCAATTTGTTGATCTCGTTCGTGTGCTGCTGCGAGGTGTTGAGTCCGGGGCTGTTTGCGACCGCGCTGCCGTACTGTCCGGCTCTGCGATTATCGTATTCGGTTCGTGTGAGGCCGGGAGGTGCATCCTTTCGCTCTGTGGCGACCCGCTTATCGTCCGTTGTGGCTACGTTCTCGTAGGATCGTTGAACGCCCTCGTAGAGGTAATACCCGGCACACCCGATCGCTAATAAGATGATCCATGGCCAAAGGGAAAACTTTTTTGCGGCATCTCGAGGACCCTTGTTAGGCGTGCTATAAAAGCTGCGCCCGACGAGATCAGTTCCGCATCTTTTGCAGCCAGAGCTGCCGACGGAGTTTACCAATCCGCATTGCTTGCACTTTTCGCTTTTCATGGAAAGGAACGTGCGGGAGATCTCCACAGCCCATTCTATTCCACTACGGAGCCAAGTTCAACAGGTTTTAACGCTTGTCGATCCGGGTCTTTTTGACGGCATTGGTCTGCCTCGAACGAAATTTGTGAAGTTTTTCCCGTAGCTCAGGCCGTGAGTTGGCGAGGATAGCGACCGCCAGTAACCCGGCGTTCTTCGCGCCGGTCTCACCGATCGCGAGAGTGCCGACAGGCACACCCGCCGGCATTTGGGCGATGGAGAGGAGCGAATCCAGACCCTTCAGCGCGCGGCTCTCGACGGGAACGCCGAGGACTGGAAGCACCGTCTGCGAAGCACACATTCCAGGCAGATGGGCCGCACCGCCGGCACCGGCGATAATGACCTCGACGCCGCGTCCCTCGGCTTGTTTAGCGAATTCAAAAAGCAGGTCGGGCGTGCGGTGAGCGGAGACGATCTTTGTTTCGTGAGATACGCCGAATTCGTCGAGCGTGTTGGAGGCATGCTCCATCGTGGGCCAGTCGGATCTGGAGCCCATGATGATCGAAACGAGCGGCTGTTTGGCCATACGTCAGCTTATTCGCAACCGCTCGTGCTGTTTCGAGCGCCTAAAGGACAGTGAAACCCAGCAAAGCAAGAGCGATGACCGAGATGACAACGATGCCGATCTCAAGCGTTAGGCCCGCGAGACCGACTGATCGCCCATTCCTTGGTGCCGGTCGACGCAGTCCGCGGACCAGGCCAACGAGCCCAACCATCAAAGCAGCAAACGAGAATACAAACGCCAACCCTCCGCCTATTATGCTCACGGTCTGTGATCCGCCGCCCGGTGACACATTACCGGACAGGTTCCAGTTACCGCCGGACATCATCCCAAAAACGCCGACCAGCAGCACGATCACCGCCGGGACGACAAGAGCAAGGCCTATCCACGGCACCCAGTGCTCTCCATCATGAACATCGTTCGACAAGCGAGCTTTCGATAAGCGATCCATAACTTCCCCCTCAAAAGAAATATCTTTTCAGGTAGGAAGCTATCGCTATTAGTCAGGTTGCTTCGTTTCAGCCGGCCCAGGAGCTGAAGACGGTGCTGAGCATTCGACCGCAGCTTTTTTCGTAAAATCCGTAAAATCTTGCGGCTGATTGCCGTCCTTGATCTTTTGCTCTATGTCCTCCATCTGCCCATAGGTGTACTTTTGCTCGATCTTGCCGAGCATACAAGTACATATCTGCTGCGGAGCACCGCCCTTTGTACACGACGAGACGAAGGCGTCCTTAGAAGCTTGCGGGTAATCGTGCGTGTTCTTGTCGACCATCAGCGAACTGCATGCTACGGCGCTAAGGCACAATATGAGGAAAGGCATCTTGGCTTGTAGTTTCATATTTACTCTTCGTGCTGCCGGTGCGCACCTCGGACTTCGCACCGTTGAGAACTGTTTTGGAGTCGGAAACAGCGGAAGTATACGCGACAAACGCTCGGCGGGCAATTGTCTACTCGAGGTGGTGCTTATCACTTAAATCTCGCGGAAAGGTGCGTTAGGTCACTTATCTTTTGATCTAGCTCTCGTTAAGATGACTACAGGTCCTCGTTGCTGGTCAGGTGGATGACCAAGCGGCCGGGCTCGGCAAAAATGGCAGATAAATCAACGATCTACTACACACTCACAGACGAAGCGCCAATGCTCGCGACGCATTCATTCTTACCGATCCTGAAGGCGTTTACACGCAAGGCCGGCATCGAGGTAGATGTACCCGATATTTCGCTGTCGGGCAGGATCCTCGCAATTTTTCCCGAGTATCTACGTGAGGACCAAAAGACGCCGGACGCGCTCGGATTTCTCGGCGAGCTCGCAAAAAAACCAGAGGCCAACATCATCAAGCTGCCGAATATATCGGCATCGGTGCCGCAGTTGGAGGAGGCGATCGCCGAGCTGCAAAAGCAGGCTTTCGCGGTGCCGAATTATCCTGCGGAGCCGCGCACAGACGAAGAAAAGGCTATCAATAAAAAATACGCACGTGTTCTGGGCAGTGCTGTAAATCCCGTGCTGAGGGAGGGCAATTCCGACCGGCGTGCTCCTAAAGCGGTAAAAAATTACGCCAAAGCACATCCTCACCGCATGGGCGTCTGGAGCGCTGATTCAAAGACATGCGTGGCGCATATGAATTCTGGCGACTTCTACGGATCGGAGACGTCCACGACAGTCGAGGCGGATGGGCAATACAGGATCGTTTTCTACGCCAACGACGGTTCACCGACAGTTCTTAAGGAATTAGCTCTCTTGAAAGCAGGCGAGGTGATCGACTCTTCGGTGATGCATCTCGCGGAGCTGAAAAACTTCGTAGTTAAGGCAATGGCGGAGGCCAAAGAAAAGGACGTTCTACTCTCCGCTCACCTGAAAGCGACGATGATGAAGGTCTCAGACCCGATCATTTTTGGAGTGATCGTGGAGACGTATTTCGATGGCGTTTTTGCGAAATATAAAGACACGTTCCATGAGCTGGATATCAACCCAAACTTTGGCCTTGCGACGCTCTTTGAGAAGATCTTAGGCCATCCTCAAGAGGCCGATATCAAGGCAGACATTGCCAAAGTCATCGAGAATGGTCCGCGGCTCGCGATGGTGAACTCCGACAAGGGGATCACTAACTTACACGTCTCCTCCGACATTATCATTGATGCCTCAATGGCTGCGCTTGTGCGCGGCGGCGGCAAGATGTGGAACAAGGACGGCAACGAAGAGGACACCGTCTGCATGATCCCAGATCGGACATACGCCGGCTTTTATGACGCCGTTATTCAGGACATGCAGCAGCATGGAGCCATTGACCCTAGGACCTTTGGCTCCGTGCCAAATGTCGGCCTAATGGCGCAAAAGGCGGAAGAGTACGGCTCGCACGACAAAACCTTCCGAGTATCAGGCGATGGAATGGTCAAGGTCGAGGACGAGAACGGCAAGGTCTTGCTTGAGCAAAGTGTTAAGGCAGGCGACGTCTTTAGAATGTGCCAGACGAAAGATGCGGCTATTCGTGACTGGGTAAAGCTTGCGGTGAATCGGGCCAGGCTGTCCGACACGACAGCGATCTTTTGGCTCGACAAGGGTCGTGCTCACGACGGGCAGATCATTCAAAAGGTGGAGAAATACCTCGCCGATCACGACACGAGCGGTCTCGACATTCGCATCATGGATGTCGCAGATGCAATGACAGAAACTCTGAAGCGTGCACGCGAGGGCAAGGACACGATCTCGGTTTCAGGAAATGTGCTGCGCGATTATCTGACGGACCTTTTCCCGATCCTTGAGCTCGGTACGTCGGCAAAGATGCTGTCAATCGTCCCGCTGATGAATGGCGGCGGTCTGTTTGAGACGGGGGCGGGAGGGTCAGCGCCTAAACACATAGAGCAATTCCTGCACGAGGGCTATCTACGGTGGGATTCACTGGGTGAATTCCTCGCCCTGCAGGCGAGCTTTGAGCACCTCGCCCAAACCCAAGGCAACAGCAAGGCACAGGTCTTAGCTGATGCGCTGGATGCGGCG
>JBJMGO010000207.1:0-11875 GCA_045807825.1 Pyrinomonadaceae bacterium
ACGATCGCGAACGTCATTCAAAACGTTCAGCGGCCGACGCTCGTTCTGGCGCACAACAAGACACTCGCCGCGCAGCTTTATCAGGAATTTAAGACCTTCTTTCCCGAGAACTCGGTCGAGTATTTTGTCAGCTACTACGACTATTACCAGCCCGAGGCGTACGTGCCCGCGTCTGACCTCTATATAGAAAAAGAAGCGACGATCAACGACGAGATCGATCGCCTGCGCCTCAGCGCGACCCGTGCACTGTTTGAGCGGCGGGACGTGATCGTTGTTGCTTCGGTCTCGTGCATATATGGTCTCGGCGATCCCGACGCTTATTACGGGATGCTGCAATTCATCGAGCCGGGGCAAAAGATGAAGCGCGAGGATTTCCTCAAACGCTTGGTCGAGCTGCAGTACGAGCGGGTGAATATCGATTTTGATCGCGGCGTGTTTCGCGTGCGAGGCGATGTCGTCGAGCTCTACCCGAGCTACATGGACCAGGCTTACAGGATCGAGTTTTGGGGCGACGAGATCGACTCGATTTCGACGATCGACCCGCTGCTCGGCGAGGTCGTAAAGAAGCATGAAGAGCGCATTCCCATCTATCCGAAGACGCACTATGTGATGTCGCGGCCCGTGATCAGGCGTGCCATTCAGACCATCCGCGAGGAACTGGAGCTGCACGAAAAGTGGCTTGTCGATGAGGGCAAGGTCGTCGAGGCCCAGCGGCTACATCAGCGAACGATGTATGACCTCGAGATGATCAAGGAGATGGGCTTTTGCCGTGGCATCGAGAACTATTCACGGCACCTCACCGGAAAAAAAACGGGCGAGCCGCCGCCGACGCTTCTCGACTATCTTCAAAAGGACGCGATGATCGTCATCGACGAATCGCACCAGACGATCCCGCAGCTCGGGGCGATGTACAAAGGGGATCAATCACGAAAGGGAACGCTGGTCGAGTACGGCTTTCGCCTTCCGTCCGCCAAGGATAATCGACCGCTCAATTTTGCGGAGTTTGAGGGACGCATCGGGCAAACGATCTACGTCTCGGCAACGCCGGGACCGTATGAGCTGATGCGTGTCGAGGGCGAGGTCGTCGAGCAGGTCATTCGCCCAACAGGGCTGCTTGATCCGATCGTCGAGATTCGCCCGGTGAAGGGTCAAATCGATGATCTTCTTGAAGAATGCCGCCTACGAGCTGAGCGTAACGAGCGCGTCCTCGTCACCACGCTCACAAAGCGAATGGCCGAAAACTTGAGCGAGTACTTTGCCGAGGTAGGAGTCAAAGTCAATTACCTTCACAGCGATATTGTGACTTTGGAGCGGATCAAGATACTTCGCGATCTGCGGCGAGGTGAGTTTGACGTGCTGGTCGGGATCAACCTTTTGCGAGAGGGACTGGACCTGCCGGAAGTTTCGCTCGTGGCGATCTTGGACGCCGATAAAGAAGGGTTCCTGCGATCCGAGCGTTCGCTCATCCAAACGATGGGACGCGCTGCACGAAATGAGGGCGGAAAGGCTATCCTCTACGCCGACAAGATCACCGGTTCGATGCGGACAGCCATTGAGGAGACCGAGCGGCGGCGGGCTATTCAGATGGCGTACAACGCGGAGCACGGCATCACGCCCACGACCATCGTCAAATCCATCGAGTCCACGCTAGTGACCGCTTACGAGGCCGATTACTTTAAGGTGCCGCTGGAGATAGAGAAGTTCGAGGACTACTCGCCAAAGCAGCTCAAAGAGACCATTCAACAGCTCGAGATGGACATGCGCAAGGCCGCTAAGGATATGAAATTCGAGCAGGCTGCCGAGTTACGAGACAAGCTGAAGTATCTCAAAGAACGCCAGCTCGAATATATCTAGCAGCATTTTGGCGCGAATATAAACGCAGATGACGCGGATAGGGCTTTCTTCCGATCTGCGGTCTGAGTTTATCTGCGGGTAATTCACGCGGGCCGCAGTTGATGCCTTACAATCTTTCTTTGCCCATATGCAGGTAAAAACGGCTCCGGACGAGATCCAGGACTATCTACGAGACACGAGCAACATGCCCGGCGGGTATGCTGAGAGACTCATGATGCCGGCCTCTGTTGATGAGGTCCAGGCCGTCCTGCGCGAGGCGAACGCTGCGAGGATACCCGTCACGATCTCAGGTGCGAGGACCGGGACTGTGGGTGGTGCCATTCCGTTTGGAGGCTGGATCGTCTCGTTAGAGAAGCTCAGGAAGATCAAATCGGTCGATCGCGGGTCGATGACGATGGTCGTCGAGCCCGGTGCCTTGCTTTCGGAAGTAAAAAAAGCGGCCGACGCGGAGGGGCTGCTTTATCCGCCTGACCCGACCGAATCGAGCTGCCAGATCGGCGGCACGATCGCAACAAACGCGTCTGGAGCGAGGAGCTTTCAGTACGGGTCGACGCGTTCCTACGTACAAAAACTGAAAATAGTTTTACCGGATGGAGACTTGTTGCTCCTTGAACGTGACCGATGTTGGGCCGATCACACTAACGGGTCTTTTGCTATTCGCACCGTTAGTGGACGCGAAATATCAGGGACAGTCCCGACATTTCGCCAGCCGGATACGACTAAGAATGCGAGCGGGTATTATAGCGGCGACTACGTCGATCTTATTGACCTGTTTATCGGAAGTGAGGGCACCCTCGGCATCGTCGTCGAAGCTAAACTCCTTCTAACCTCGAAGCCACCTTCTGCGTTCGACGCGATCGTTTTTTTTGATCGGCATCACGATCTGATCAATTTCGTCGATGAAGTGCGAAGTGAAGCTAAGGAATCAAAAGGGCGGGGACCGGCCGTTGATCCTGCCTTGCTTGAATATTTTGACCAAAAATCGCTGCGGTTTATTTCGGAGAAATTTCCCCAGGCCCCCACGGATGTAGCGGGAGCCGTTTATTTCGAGCAAGAGGCTCGATGGCGTAGCGAGGACGAGCTGTTAACGGAATGGCAACGGCTTTTGGAAAAACATAACGCTGATCTCGAGCGGTCATGGTTTGCGACAACGGACGCTGACAAGGAGAAGATGCGTGCATTCAGGCACGCGCTGCCGCTGGCGGCGAATGAGCGATATTCAAGGAGCGGCTTTAAAAAGGTGTCGACGGACATGGCCGTGCCGGTGGATAGGTTTCGCTCTCTGCTCAAGTTTTACGAGGACATCTGCGGTGCGAGTGGGATCGACTATGTGATCTTTGGACACATCGGCGACTGTCATCTGCACCTAAACCTATTCCCGAAGACCCAGGACGAAGCTACGCGTGCCCGGCACATATATGGCCGCTGTGTCGCGCAGGCGATCATGCTCGGTGGCGTACTCTCTGCGGAGCATGGCACGGGCAAGCTGAAGCGCAAGTATCTCGCCGCGATGATGGGGGAGCGATATCTCAATGAGATGGCAGCCGTAAAACGCGCATTCGATCCAAACGGCATTCTCGGCCGCGGGAATGTTTTTGACGAGAGTTATCTATGATCAAGGCGATCTTAATGGACTTTAACGGCGTCATCATCAACGATGAGCCGGTGCAGATGGCGGCGTATCAGGAGGTGCTCGGCAAGGAGGGCATCGAGCTGACGGAGGCGAATTACTACGGCTCACTGGGGATGGACGACAGGACGTTCACGCGGGCGTCATATGAGCGTGCGAGCAAGGCTTGCGACGAGGTGAAGGTGAGCGAGATCACGGCCGCAAAGACCGCGGCTTGGAAGGCCGCGATCTCGCGCGGCATGCCGTTATTCGAGGGTGTCGAGGATTTTATTGCGAAGTCTGCACAGGAGTTCGCACTCGGTCTCGTGTCGATGGCAAAGCGTGAGGAGATCGAGCACGTGCTGATTGAGACAGGGCTGCACAAGTATTTTTCGGTGTTGGTGACTGCGGAGGACGTTTCGAATTGTAAGCCTGATCCGGAGTGTTTTCGCATTGGCTTTGAGAAGCTCGACGCGCACCGCACCGCCGGCGGACATTATCCGATCACGCACAATGAATGCCTTGTTATCGAGGATTCGCCTCCCGGCGTTAAAGCCGCGAAGGCCGCCGATCTGCGTGCACTCGGCGTTACAAATACGGTCGATGCGGCTGCCTTACGAGCCGCAGGTGCCGAGGCGATCGCGAAGGATTTGAGGGATTGGTTTCCGGAGTCGATCCGGCTCGTATTTAATTAATAAATTACCGCCGAGACGCGGGGACGCCGAGAAGAAGTTCATAATGTTTTCTTCCTCCGCGTCTCGTCGTCTAGGCGGTTCAATCAAATGGCTGATCTATTTATTTCGAGGGAAAAGGCTGAGCAGGACCTGTTATCTGCCGCCGCTTTTGTGGCCGAGCGGATCAGGAGCGCGGATGGGCATGCGGAGGCGATGAATGCAGTTATTCCGCTGTACCTCGCAAAGGGAGACGTGGATCTCTCGGCGGAGTTGGCGAACGCGGTTGACGACCCTTATTCGCGCGACCGTTTGCTGATGCAGGTGGCGGAAAAGTGCGCGGAGCTCGACGACGACGAGTACGCCCTGCAGCTCGCAGACGCGATCGAGGACAACGGCATGCAGGCCCAGTGCCGAGAGCGGGTGGCGATCGCGAGGGCGAATAAAGGCGACACGGCAAAGGCCGCGGAGATCGCACAGGAGCTGCAACATTCGGAGTTTGTCTTCGCGACGATCGGTGTGAAGCAGGATGGGGATGGCCGTGAAGCGGAGGCCGCGCAGACCATATCGGCTATCGAATTTCCAACGGCACGTGTGGCCGCATGGCAGCAGATCGCGTCCGCGAGGCTCGAGAAGAATGAGATGGATAGGGCTGCGGACGCGCTGATAAAAGCAGCCGAGGCGGCTACCGAGATCGAGCACGACGAAGAGCGGATCCGCGCGTTGTGTGACATCGGTCTTCTCTTTATCGAGGCGAAGCGGAGCGACAAGGCGGTCGAGGTTTTTGATGCGGCGCGGGCCGACGCGGAGGTGCTCGACAACATTCATCGGGACTTCTTTTTGGGGAATTGCGCGATAGGATTTTTGCATGCAGGCAGCATCGAGCTTGCCGACAGCACGCTCGATCTCGTGACGGACAAGACGCAGATGGCATCGGCCCTGCTCGGATTTGCACGGCACTACTGGAAGAAAGGGGAGAAAGAAGACGCTCTCGACGCGCTGGACGAGGCATACCAGATTCTAAGATCGCAAAAGGACATTGAGACCCGCGACAGCCGCGGTGCAAACTCGCTGATGACGATGATCGCGGCGCAGTTTGCGGGGTTTGAGAAGACCGAGCGAGCGATTGACATTGCTCACGAGAATTTTGATCCGGCGGAGGTCGCCGCAGGACTCACTCAGATCGCAAACGTGCTGACGATACGAAAGGAGGACGACTTAGCTCGCTCTGTCGTAAACCAGATCGTCGAGGATGCGGATCGCGTCTTTGCACTGATCAAGATCGCCGATACAAAATTCTCGCAAGGTGAAAAGGATGCATCGGTCGCATTACTCGATGAAGCCATGGAGATGGTCGATACGGTGCCGCAGATGGTTTCTCGCGCGAACATTCTTGCCGGGCTGGCGTCGCGATTCAATGAGGCCGGCGACCAGCAAAAGGCGCGTGAGGCGGCGAACGATTGCCTTGGCGTTATTGCGGAGCTTCGCGATGAGGCCGCAAAGGCGACAGCACTCGCGGAGTTAAGCTCGTTGTACTCGGAAGCTGGATTCGAGGTGGGAGCCGAAGAACTACGCGTCGTCGACCACCTGTTGATGAAGGCAGATCAGTAGACGTCGTTATTCACTAGATCTTGGAAGGAATCACGCCGGCGGATAACGTCGGCGTTTCCGTTTTTGCGGATCAGCAAGACAGCGGGAAGAAATCGGCCGTTGTACTGCGACGCCTGAGCAAGTGAGTACGCACCGCAGTTGAGCAATGCTAGTACCTCGCCCGCTTCCACGTCTTTCGGCAGGAGCCGGTATTCCGGCAAGCGGTTCTCGCCCTCTATATCAAAATAAACATCACCACCGTCGCAAAGCGGCCCGGCGAGCTTGTAGGGGAAGTCGTGCGCCTCACCTGCACGGTTGGCGGAGATCAAATGGTAGTACCACTTGTAGGTCTCCATGGAGAGGAGGATGTTGAATCCGGCGTCTGTTAACAGCCAGTTGTCGGTGGTCAGTGCTCGGTGGTCAGTTGTTTCAGAAGTTGGGCGTTCTTTGTGATTCCTTACGGTCGTGAGGCAAATGCCGGCGTCAGCGATGATGCTGCGGCCGGGCTCGGTGAGGATGGTGACGTCGTCTAGAAGGTCGCTTTGGTCGGATGTGACTGCGATCTCCTCAACTCTTTTCCACGCATTTGCGACGGCCTCGGCCGCGTCGAAATGGGCGGCTAACATCGCGGCTTGCTCGGCTTCCACATCGATTTGATCATTAGGCAAATGATCAACCGGGAACCCGCCGCCGATGTTGATGTGCTTGAGGCGAATGCCGCTGGTCTCGTGGATCTTGCGGAGCGTGCCAAAGAGCATCTCGCACGCCTCGGTATAGACACCCGGATCTGGATTTTGCGAGCCGATGTGGAGGTGGATACCGCAAAGGTCGATGTGTGCTGAGTCTTTGTATTTGACGAACGCCTCTAGAGCCTCGTCGGGCATCATTCCGAATTTTGAAGTGAGCAGGGCCGTCTGCAATCCGGAGTGTGTTTTGGTTTCGATCTCCGGCACGAGACGGAGGCTGACGTTTGCCCGTTGGCCAAGGCGCTCAGCAGTCGCATTGATGAGCGAGAGCTCGTAGAGTGAGTCGACCTGGACGGCGTAGATCTCGTTTGTGATGGCAAGCTCAAGCTCCCAGACCTCTTTGCTCGTGCCGTTAAAGATGATCTGCTCGCTGCGGAATCCTGCCTCAAGAGCCTTCCACAATTCGCCGCCGGAATTTACCTCGATATCGATGCCGATGTCGCGGACAAGCTTGAGTATGCCCATCGTAGACATCGCCTTCGCTGCGTAGCAGACCTTGAGCGGCCGCCTGATCAGCTCCGCCGCACGAGTGATGCGGGCGATATTGTGACGAATGCGGTTCTCCGAAAACACGAATAGCGGAGTGCCATGCTCGCGGGCAAGCGCGGACGCATCGAGGCCATCAATGTGCAGCCGCCCATCGCGCACCTCAAGAAAACCTTCTTTTTCCCATCCGCGTGTCACTCAGAAATTTAATCACATCAGACCGGTCTCAGCTATTTCGGCAAAAGCCGATTGACACGCCTCCCGGTTGCTGATAGGGTTGCCGGACATTTGCAAAGTGCCATCTCCCCGAACTGAACCGCCCCTTCAGTGTGTGACACGTGTCACATCCGCAGTAGGGGATGTTTTTTCATGGTGGCACCCGACAAGTCAGACCGCCGAGTCTCTCCTTAGGAGCGAGGCGAGATTCATTTACAAGTCAGTTGAAATGCCGTATGGCCAGTTTGCCATCTCGGAAAAGGAGAAAGAATGACGAAACTATTTTTAGCTATCTTTGCAACGTTCTTGATGGTCGGTTCAGCGATCTCGCAGGGCCAAGTCATCTACAACAGCATTCCCAGTCCGGGCGCCGGCAATTACCCCAGCCTAGCCTTTGAGGCGACATCCACAAGTGAATTCGGTGACCGTTTGCAGTTTGCCGGATCAGCCCGAAACCTGCTTACCGTCACCCAGACGATGAGTAGCTGGGGTTGCGAAAACGGCACATGGCAGTCGGCCTGCTCAACCACACCGGGAGCAACCTTTGCGCATCCAATTACACTGAAGATCTATTCAGTCGGTCTCGGCAATCAACCAGGGAGCTTGCTTGGTACGTTCACACAAACGTTCAACATTCCGTTTCGACCCTCGGCGGATCCGGTACATTGTGGAAGTCGCTGGTATAACGGCACATCGTGTTTCAACGGGTATGCAACCGACATTACGTTTAACACCGGCGGCCTGCTAGTTCCTACTAATGTTATCTACAGTATTTCGTATAACACGAGCGACTACGGTGCTGCCCCGATTGGGTATACGGCGCCATGCCACTCGACTGCCGCCGGCTGCGGTTACGATTCTCTCAATGTCGCACTGACGGGGCCAACAACTGTTGGGGTTAATCCTTCTCCGGATGATGCTTATCTAAGTTCATTGTGGGGCGGAGCTTACTGTGACAATGGTGCTAGCGGCGTTGGAACCTTCAGACTGGATGCTGGTTGCTGGATCGGTTTTAAGCCGAACACACGCTTTGCGGCTGCGTATCCCGCGACGACTCCGGATCAGTGTAAGAAGGATGGCTGGATTGCCAGGACTCGAGCGGACGGTACCGCATTCAAGAACCAAGGCGACTGCGTGTCCTACACGAATAACGGCAAGTAGCCTTAAACCAGCTCATGCTATAAACGCCGGCGGCGACGCCGGCTTTTTTGTGGCTTGACATATAAGGGGACTTTAAACGATTTTATATGTTCGATAAATCGGGCTGATAGGTCGGCTCTCTTTCCCCGAAGTATGGAGATCAGACAACTAAAGGCATTTTTGGCAATCGCGGAGGCGAAGACGTTTACGGCCGGAGCAAAGGCGACGGGTGTTACGCAGGCGGCGATCTCGATGCAGATCAGGCAGCTCGAGGAGGAAGTCGGGCTGCCGCTTTTTACGCGGACTCCGCGGCGGATCTTGATGACCGAGGCGGGCGAGCATCTGCTCGAGCGTGCGAGGACGATACTTCGCGAGCACGACGCGGCGCTCGGTGAGCTTGCGGAGCTTGGCGGTGTCGAGCACGGGCGTTTGCGGATCGGTTCATCGTCGTCGACCTTCTCTGCCAATCAGCTGCCGTCGATACTTATCGAGATTCGAAGGCAATATGCCAACGCCCAGATCACCGTTTGTGCGGCAACTAGCCAGCGGCTCGTGGACATGCTGACGCACGGCGAGATCGACATCGCCTTTGTGTCGCTGCCGGTCGAGAACGGGATGATCACGGCGGAGAAAGTTTTTTCAGATGAGATTGTCGCGATCGCACATCCGACGCATCCGCGTGCAAAAAAGCGTTCGATCACGCCGGCCGACCTTGCCGAGCAGCCGCTAATTCTTGGCGAACGCGGCGGCAATACGCGGCGGCTGATCGATGATTTCTTTGAGAATGCCGGTCTCAAGCCAAACATCATCATGGAGCTGTCGCGTCAGGAGGCGGTCAATGAGATGGTCGAGGCGAATCTCGGGGTGGGCACGGCGGGTGCAAAAACGATCGCTAACGAGATCCGCGAGGGACGTCTTGTCGCGTGGACCATCGAGGCGCTGAAGATCAATTGGGAGCTCGGACTCGCGCGTCTCGTCGGCGGATATTATTCGCCGATCGCGAAGGAATTCGTCGAGCTTTGTAAGGTGAGTTTTGCCCAGCATGAGAAGGCCTTGCGGGCCAAGCGGTAACGCAAAGAAAAGGGCAGGACTCCAACAGTCCTGCCTTTTCTATCCATCGAGAAGGGAAAAAGCCCCGCGGGTGCAGTCGCGAGGCTTCCCCCTTGTCTTGAGAGGTTGAATCCGGCGGTAAACTTCACCGCAAAATTCCCGTCCCAAATACAGTAGACATAATTCGATAGGCCCGAAGTGTATCGATAGAGTCTACTTTATTAAATAAACGTAAAAACCCTCTTTGCGACTAGGTTTTCGCGTAAAATCTCGGTGTGGATCGGATACTTATCATCGACGATGACGAGGAGCTTTGCGAGCTGGTCTCTGAGTACCTGAGCGTCGAGGGCTTTGAGGTTGAGTCGGTGAACGACGGCGAGGCCGGGTTGCAGCGTGCGCTGGCGGACGGTTTTGACATGGTCATTCTGGACGTGATGCTGCCAAAGATGAACGGCTTTGATGTGCTGAGAAATCTTCGTCAGGAATCGAAGCTGCCGGTCATCATGCTCACTGCTCGTGGAGACGACATGGAGCGTATCGTCGGTCTTGAGATCGGTGCCGACGATTACCTGCCAAAACCATTTAACCCTCGCGAGCTGGCAGCACGGCTGAGGGCGATACTTCGCCGGTCGGCAGTGCCTGAGACTGCGACGGGCAGCGAAGTTATCGAGGTGGACGGAGTACGGCTGTCGCCCGGATCGCGTTCGGCTACGCTAGAGGGCGAGGAGATGAATCTCACGTCGGTCGAGTTCGGACTGCTGCACGAGCTCTTAAAAGAAGCCGGTCGAGTCGTTAAAAAAGAGGACCTCTCGGAGCGTGTTTTGGAGCGAAAGCTATCGCCGTACGACCGCAGCCTCGACATGCACATTTCTAACCTTCGCAAAAAGCTGGGACAGCGAAGCGACGGCGGCGACCGCATAAAAACCATCCGCTCGGTCGGCTATATTTACACGGTCGTATGAAGTTGTTTCTCAAGATCTTTTTGTGGTTTACGCTGGCGACGGCGCTGAATTTCACCGTGATCACGTATATCACGCGGACGTTTCAGACGGAGCCGATGTTCAGCCGTTGGCAAAGATCGGCGACGAATCAACTTGTCTTTTATGGCGCGACGGGTGAGCAGATCTATGCCGCAAGCGGTGTGGCGGGGCTTACCGAGTACCTCTCGCGGCTGAAGGATAATGCGACAATTCAGGACGTCGACCTTCTCGATTCCGACGGCAATTTGGTCTTTGGGCAAAGAGAGGGAATTCATGATTTTGATTCTTTGGTGGCCAAAGCGGATGCTGCGTCAGGGCCTGAGATAGACGTAAATTCGTCGGACGCCGGTCTTGGTGTTGTGCCGGTAAATCTCTCCGACGGCAGAAGAATGGTGCTCGCAGTGCGGTGGTCGCCGCCGAGAGCCCCGTCGCTATTCTTTGATTCGTGGCTCGGATATATGCGGCTCGGCGGGCTCGTGCTTGTCGCATTGTTCGTGAGCTACATGCTGGCGGCGTATCTCGCAACACCAATTCGAAAGCTGCGTAACGCCACCAATAGACTTGCCGACGGCCAGCTCGAGACGCGGGTTGAGGCTCGCCTTGGGCGTCGTCGTGATGAGCTCGGCGATCTCGCACGAGATTTTGACGAGATGGCGCAGAGGATCGAATCGCTGATCACTTCGCAGCAGCGCCTGTCGCGGGACGTGTCGCATGAGCTGCGCTCGCCTCTCGCCCGCATGAGCGTCGCGCTGGAGATCGCCAAACAAAAGGCAAATCCCGAGACGCAGCCGATGCTCGACCGGATTGAAACTGAATCACAGCGGCTGAACGACATGATCGGACGACTGCTGACGCTCGCGAGACTTGAGAGTGGAGCAGAGGAGATAGAGCCCGTCAAGATCGATCTTGCGGAGCTTGTTCGCGACGTCGCGGCGGATGCCGATTTTGAGGCGCGGGCGAACGGACGTTACGTAAATGTCGCCAGCACCGACAGCTGCGCCGTCATCGGCAGTGAAAATCTGCTTCGGAGTGCAATCGAGAATGTGCTGCGAAATGCTGTGAAATATACACGCGAGGGTTCGACCGTCGACGTCGCCCTGAGAGCTGAGAACGGACACGCGAAGGTGCTCGTCTCAGATCACGGCGGCGGCGTGCCAGAGGCGGAGTTGCCGCATCTATTTAAGCCTTTTTATCGTGTTGGTGAAGCGAGAGAGAGAAAGACCGGCGGCATCGGCCTTGGACTTGCCATCGCCGAGCGTGCGGTGATCGCTCACAAAGGCAAGATCAAAGCTTGTAATCAGAACGGTGGCCTGCAGGTCGAGATCGAGCTGGACACCACAAGATCGTAAGTTACCCGGCCGCGGCATCGCGTTCCTGGCGAACCGCGATAAAGGACCTCACGCATAGCACAACGAAGGCGAGACACACCACCGCCATCGCGATCTGCGATGCGACTCCGGCACTGAGAGCGGTCGGCATTCCTTTTCTGAATAAGCCACCAAGAGCAGCCAAAAACCCGAGCAGGCCGATGAT
>JBJMGO010000208.1:0-5046 GCA_045807825.1 Pyrinomonadaceae bacterium
ACCTTGTAGCCTTTGGCTTTTTTGTATCGATCGCGTTTGGAGCATTCTCTAACGGCACGAACCGCGAGCGTATCCTTTATGGTGCGAAGACATTTGCTGAATTCGTGATCGTGAGTCTTGTGCTCGCGTGGATCCTTTACTTCATCCCCTGGTAAGCGAAAGCGAATGCCGCTCATCGAAACCGAGAGCATCGTCCTAAAAAGCTATAACCTTGCCGAGGCTGACCGGATCGTCGTGTTGCTCACCGAGGAGTACGGTGTCGTCCGCGCTGTCGCCAAGGGCGCTAAGCGTCTGAAGAGCCGCTTCGGCAGCGGCCTTGAGCCTTTTTCTGAGGTCAAGGCAAGCTACTTTCAAAAAGACAATATGGAACTTGTCTCGCTCCAGGGAGCAGAGATCATTCGATCGAATTTTGAGCTCGCGAGCCAACCTGATTTTTTGCAAAAGTTCTCATATCTCGGCGACCTGCTGATCTCCTTTCTTCCGCCGCACGATCCCAATGAGCGGGCTTACCGGATGGTCCGTGCATGTATCGACGCGGCCGCAGGTGGGACTTCGCTTGCGGCGATCGGGTTTTACTTTGAGCTTTGGCTCCTAAAGCTTGCTGGTTATATGCCGGATTGGACGCGCTGCGACCAGTGCGGCCGCGGCTTTGACGAGAGCGAAACGGCGAATGTCCAGGCAAACTTTCATCTCCTCTGCGCAAACTGCCGCCGGGCCGTCTCAAGTCGCACCCTCTACGCCACCGGCCGATCGCTAGTAACCGAAGCCATGCGTCTCTCACCGCGCGCATTCATTGATTTTGCCGAGGCTCACAATGCCGAGCTCTTCGGCCTTTCGGGAATATTACGGGACATCATTTCGCACGCCGTAGGCCACGAGATCTCCGGCGAGGTATCGCTCGCGTTACCCGCCGCGACAAAACCATGAGCACGAGCGGAAGTCAGACAAAGCGGATCAGCATGCTCGTTTCGCGGTATCTGCTCGGCGCGATCGTGCCGTATTTTTCGTTCGCATGGCTGCTCCTCACGGTCATTCTCTTTGTGCAGCAGGCGGGACGGCATGCGGACATGTTCTTTAACGCCGACATTCCCGGAACGCTTGTTTGGCGGCTCGGGATCGCGCTTCTGCCGAGCGTGATCGCCTTCACATGCCCGATGGCGGTACTCGTCGGCACGATCATCGGGCTTACGCGAATGCAGGGCGACAGCGAGCTCGTCGCCATCCGCGCCTCAGGGGTAGGGAACTGGCAGATCGCCGTTCCGATCGCGGTACTTGGCGTGCTGCTATCAGGATTCGCGTTTCTTGTGAACCTTTACGGCGTGCCAATGGCCGCTGGGATCTTTAGGAGCGTTGCCCTCGAGACTGCGCTAAAAAAACTCGAATCGCCGGTCGAGCCGGGTGAATTCAACAATGACGTCGCCGGCTACACGATCTATGTAAAGAGCGGCGACGTCGACACCGGCCGCTGGCACGACATCTTTATATATAGCGAAGACCGCGCGAATAACGCCGTTCGCCTGACCACATCGCGTACCGGTCGAGTGGACTCCACGGATGATTCGTCGGAGCTTGTGCTTGAGAACGCATCCGTTACCACACTTCCGCTGACGCCGGGGCGGGGCAAATATGTCTCCGAGAATATCGGCGATGTTCGCATTGCGATAAAGACAAACCGCGGTGATCTGATCCGCAAACTTTCAAGCTCGCAGCTCACGCCCGAGGAACTCGGACTGGCCGAGCTCGGCGACTACGCGGCCGCTCCCGAACGCACGGCGCGCGAAAGGATCGAGGCCCAGCTTCTGCGCGAGCGGCGGCTCCTGCTCTCGATAACGCCGCTTATCTTTTGCCTGCTCGGCACGGCGATCGTTCTGCGGCTCAACCGCGGCGGCCGTGGATTTGGCATCGCTCTCGCTCTTGTCGTGCTCGTTATTTATTACCTGCTCGCGTTTCTCGGCGAGCAGCTCGCGCGCACGCTCTACATCCCGGTACTCGTAGCGGCACTTCTGCCGCTAGCGGGTAGTGTCGCCGCATTTATTTGGTTCTCGGTGAGCTCAAGAATGAGTTGGCTCTCGCGGCTCTCGCAGGCGTTCACCGACATCGGCACTCGTTATCGCGAACGCCCGCATCGGCTGCGGGTACGAGACATCTTTGTTGACGTGACGACGGGTTTACGCGACTTCGACATCATTCGCAACCTGGTGCAGAACTTCGTGCTCGCGCTGGTGTTTGTGGTTGTGATCTTCGTGATATTCACCGCGTTCGAGATGTGGAAGTTTGCTGGCCTCGTGGAGAATGGCCTCTGGCTTTTGGCCAAATACCTCTTCTACCTCCTGCCGGTCTTGTACCTGCAGATCTCCCCATCGGCTGCCATGATCGCGATCCTCGCGACTTACGTGGTCAAATCGCGGCAGAACGAGATCGTCACATGGACGTCGGCGGGGCAGAGCGTTTACAGATTGCTGCTGCCGTGCTTCTTGCTGATGATGGCTCTTGGCGGAATAAATTGGGTCTTACAGGAGAATGTGCTTCCGCGGGCGAATCAGTTGCAAGATGCCACTCGAGCCATGATCCGGAGTGTCATGCTCTCGGCGCCACAGATGGGGCTGCGGTGGCTTGCGGAGGGAGATCGCCTCTACTCATATCGCATCGCGTCTGATAACGAAATTCGAGGGGCGGCCGTGGCCCAAAACGGTGGCCTAGCTAATGCCATAACATCCGCGTCTGATAACGAAGTACTGTCGACAGCTTGTAAGAACTGTCTCATCGACTTGTCGGTGTACCAATTCAGTGGTGAGGGTAAATTGCGATCCGTGTACCGCGTCGATCAGGCGCAGTGGCGGGACGGACTCATTACCTTTTCGGGGCCCGTAGAACGGGATGACATCGTCGACGGGCGCGTTGTCGCCGCGACACAACAGGGAGGGGAAGTCGTGCTCGACGCAGACCCCTTGCGCACTCCTCGTGAGAGTCCGACGCACCTAGATACGTCGACGCTCAAAAAGCAGCTTTTGGGGGCTACCTCGGATTCAGAAAAGCGCGCATCCGCCGTTGCGGTCGAGGAGCGTCACACAACGCCGTTCCTGCCGCTCGTGATCGCGCTCTTTACAGCGCCATTCGCCTTAAGCCTCAGTCGCAAAGGGAAGGCGGCGACTGTGGGTTACGCTGTCGCGCTTTGGCTGCTGTTCACCGGGGCAGCGGGTGTCTTTGAGCAGCTCGGCCTAAACGGTGAACTCACTCCCACGCTTGCGATCTGGACACCGCTCGCAATATTCAGCTGCCTCGGCGTATTTCTCCTGACGAAGGTCCGCACATGACCGTGTATCCTCTTAAAATGATGCGAAAGCTTTTCATACTCCCACTCCTGATCCTCGTATTCTGGTCCTTGCACGTCGAAGCTCAGCCTGCGCAGCTCACGCCTGAGGAGCAGAAGGCGGTGCAGACGATCCGTGACCGCTTCAACGAACGTATCAATAAAGAAGGTCGTCTCGAGGCTCTGATTCCGGACATGTTTGTAACGGACATGGGTACGCGATACGCCAAAGAACGCAAGGCCGATCGTGCCGAGGGTCCGTTGATCCTGCTCACACCTGGTATCCAGTACAAACGCGAGGTCCTCGATTCGGCGACCGAGGCCGACTGGCGTCACGGTCTCAGCGCGAGCTTCAACTTCATGCATATCATCGCGGCGCCCATGTTGAATCGCACCATCATTGCAGCCAAGACCGGCGAGGGCTTCGATCCTGACGCCGTCGGGCCTGACCTCGACAAGCTGATCTCACCCCAAGTGCTCGCGCTTTTTTCGAAGGACCCGGTGCTCAAAAACTATCTTCAGAAAGAGGGAACTGCGACACCGATCGCAACTGTCCAAGACCTTCGTCGAGTTGCCGACATTCTCGACAAAGCTCACGACATGATCAGCGCAAATCTATCGGCCGCTGATCGGCAGCTCACGCCCGAGGCCGCATCGTTGATAAAGGAGATGATGGGTGGTGACAAGGAATTCGGCCCGTGGCTCGATGTGTCAGAACGTGAGGTCTACGGATTCCCAAAGGGCACGCGCTTCATAACGTTCTTTGCGAATCCGATGGAGGTCCTGATGATCACTAAGATCGGCACCGAATACAAGATCGTCTCCGCACAGATCAGCTCACCGGATTAGAGCCCGCGGGTAAGCTTGTCAAGTTTAGAAACAAAATATGTGGGCTTGCGTGAAAGCCTTTATCCAACCACTGCGGCCCGGAGGCGACTGATGATGAGAATACTTCTACTTTGTCTCGCAATTACCTTCATAGCATTGGCCGCGTCTGCCCAAACTTCACCTCCACCGCTGCCGGAGCTCACCAACCTTGAAGAATTCAGCTCTCGCTCCGGCACGCTCATTCAGCGCGAATTCACGCGCATCGGTGACGTCGCCGGCCTACGTGTGGACGTCGTCAAGGTCACCGACCTTATCGGTAGGGTGTCAGCTAAAGGCGTCCGCATATCCGCTAACCTCGGACCAACGGGCCGGCGTGATTAATCGCTTATCGAATCTGACGAGCTCGACACTTTTTTAAGAGCGATGGCGTTAATGAAAACCGCCGCGTTCTCCACGACTCCCGATAACTTTACGGACATCACCTACCACACTCGGGGCGGCCTCGCGATCGGAGCCGTATACGCCGCCAAAAAATGGAACCCCTATCTCCGCCTCGACCGCTATGATCCCAGGACATCTCTCAACATAGATCAGAACGAAGTAGAGACTCTCCGCGACCTCATATCCCAGGCTAGAGAGCGCATCAAATAGCGTCGGCGCCTGTTGCCTTAGACACGGAGCGGACGTATGCTTTGCGAAGATTCTGTAAAGCAAGAGGAGAGACCGTTATGCGACTTGTAGTTAGCATCGCCGCTGTGTTGATATTTCTAGCGAGTTTTTGCCTGGGACAGGATGACGAGTTCACGCCGATGAAGGGTTCGGCGACGCCCGAGTTCCAGACCTTGGACGGCGGGGTGCGATGCCTCGTATTCGGAAAGCACGTCGTAAAGCTCACCACCGGCGATGAC
>JBJMGO010000209.1:0-5377 GCA_045807825.1 Pyrinomonadaceae bacterium
CAGCAGGCCTGCGACAATTATCGACCTCTTTGCTTTTGTGAACATCTAATACTCCTGAAACTGTTTCGATGATTTTAGCGAAACTGTTTGTTGGGACGAAATACCCATTGGCACTGTAAAGGGGTGTGAGCAACCCAAAAGCCACGGTATTTCATCATACAGATGCAAATTTCTTCCTGGAATATCGTCAGTGCTGTACAAGGGGGAAGGGAAGTAATGCAAGCGGTTTACGGAACAAATTTGACAACTGAGCGTATCACTAATAGAAGTGAGAATGCTCTTGGACGTCCGATCGGGTTACTAACCTCGATCTTTGGTTGCTGGCATAAGGTGCTAAGTCGCCCTTTCGGCAACGGAAAAGTTTCTTATCGCGTGTGCATGGACTGCGGCGCACGCAGGAGGTTTGATACAACAAGCTTCAAAACATTGGGGAGATACTACACCCCAGTAGGCGACACCCGGCCTTAAAACGGGTATTCATAAATAACCCTCAATAATACCTACCAAAATAAACCTACCGGGTGCGGTCTCTTACAACAAGAAACGCCGCACCCTTTCTATTTGTCCGTAAGTTGAACAAACCGCTCATCGTCGGCGTAGAATTGCCTTTAGTCTTTCCGCCGATCAATGACCGAGGCAACTGAACTCGATGGTGCTACAGCGACGGAGCCGTTTGCCGCGGACCCGGCTGGCGAGGCCATGCCGACAAAGCCAAAACGGAAATTTGATCGCTCGATCGTAGAGGGCCCACTCTCACGAGCCGTCTGGAAGATCGCATGGCCAGCGGTCCTTACAAATCTCGTCAGCGGCGTCCAGGGTTGGGTCGATCAGATCATGGTCGGCAACCTCATCGGTTATCAAGCGAATGCGGCGATCGGTGCGGCCTTTCAGATCTTCCTGCTCGTCATCACTTTTATAGGGTCCGTCTTTATTGGAACAAGCGTGCTCGTCGCTCGCTTCGCTGGGCAGGACGATCATGAAAAGGTAAATCGCAGCGTCTATCAAGGCTTCCTCACCGCTGCGTTTTTGTCGCTCGGGATCCTTGCTCCTATCGGGTACTTTGCATCGCCGTATCTGCTGTCGATCGTTAACGCTGCTCCCGATGTGCGGGCGGAGGCGTTGCCCTTCCTGCGGATAATGTTCACATGCAGCTTTGGAACGCTTATCTATTTTATGGTGAGCGGTTCCCTGAGGTCCGCGGGCGACGCAAAGACTCCGATGATACTCGGGCTCGCGATAACTATCCTGAACCTCATACTCAACGTCATTCTCATCCGCGGCCTCGGTCCTATACCTGCATTCGGGACGGCCGGCTCAGCGATGGGATCGTGCATAGCGGCAGGTCTGGTTGGTATCTACGCCATCTACAAGCTCTACAGCGGTGGGTGGGTAGTGTCCTTCCCTCGCTCAGGCTATGCCCCGGATTGGAAGGTCATAAAGAAGCTTTTTCAATTTGGACTTCCCGCGGGTATTCAGGGAATAGCGATGAACGCGGGCGGCGTTCTTATGTATGCATTCATGGGCGGGCTTGCACAAGGGAAAGCGACGCAGGCTGTGTACGCCGTCGTGTACGGCCAGCTCTTCCTGCTTATCACATGGTCGTCCAATGCATTGATGGGAGCCTCGGCCGCGGTAACAGGTCAGAACCTTGGGGCCGGCAAACCCGAGCGGGCTAATGCCGCACCGCGCACGGCCGCCATGCTAGGCATCTCGGGAGCGGCTGTCGTCGGGCTTTTCTTCCTATTTATTCCGCGGCCGTTGCTTGCGCTGTTTGGAATGACGGATCCGGCGGTTGTTGATATTGGGGTTGAGTTGCTGCGCGTGTTGGCGGTTTCAGGCCTCTTCATCTCATCTGCTCTCGCATACACGGGCGGATTGCAGGGATCGGGCGATACTCGAAGCCCCCTCTACATCTCGATCGTCTCTCAGGTCGTGATTCCGCTTTCGATCTGCTTTGTCATCAAGAATGTGACCACGCTAGAGCCGATCCATATCTGGCTCGCGATCCTTGCCGGCCATATGACACGGGCGACGCTGTCGATCGGTCGATTCCTCCAAGGCAAGTGGCGTCACATTGTCGTCGATATAGAAACGACGCAGGCGTAGAAAAAGGCCGCTCAAGTCGAGCGGCCTCTTTTGTCAATTAGACTATTCCAAGCTTCATATCCTCAGCGGCATCACGATGTACTTGTAATCATATGTGGTCTCGCCGGCCAGCGAGAGCTGTGTCTGAGCGTTTGGATCCTTGAACTCGAACGAAATACGGGCACGTGGTGCCGAGTTGTCTTTAACGCGGACCTTGTCACCCTCGGTCTCTTTAACGTCACCCTCGGTATCAGTCTCGGCGGCGATCATCTCCACCGAGCCGACATTCGTCAAAAATTCCAACAGGTACTGCCAGTTGAACCCGAGCGTCATCTCGTCGCCCTTGTAGTCGGCCTGGACGATCTCGTTACCCTCGCCATGCTCTGATGACTGTGCTGTCACCTCGACCTCTCCATCGCGAACAGTGAGACGAAGGGAACGATTACGGTCGTCCGCGATCAGCGACATGCGTCGAACTGCGTTTCGCATCTCATCGAGATCAAAGTTTGCAACGCGATCGTTATTCTTCGGCATGACCATCTCGTAGTTCGGGAACGTACCGGTGAGCTTACGCGTGATCAGCAGGCGTCCCTCGGTCTCGAAATAGATGTGGTTCTGGTCCTCGCCGAAGGAAACCTCACCTTGACCGCGGCTGATCTTGACGAGCTCGAGAAGCGCCTTTTTCGGAATGAGTGTATCGATGGTGCCGTCGGCCTCGATCGTTCGCTCGACGTACGCGAGGCGGTGACCGTCGGTTGTGACCATCTTTGCCTTGCCGTCACCAACGATGAACTTTGCACCTGAGAGAGTAAATCGCGATTGCTCGTTCGTGATCGCAAACGCCGTGTTGCGCACAAAGAAGCTAAACACCTCTGCCGGGAGCTTCATCGGTGTGGATTTGAACTGCGGCAACTCCGGGAACTGCTCGCGGCTCACACCCGCAAGGCGGAAGTTCGCGTGCCCGGCCTTCATTGCGACCCATTCGTTGTCCTCTTTTTTGAAGTGAACATCGCCCGAGTCGAGCACCCGCACGATGTCAAACAGCTTGCGGGCCTGCACGCAGATCGCTCCGGGCGTGACGATCTCAGCCTCTGCATCGCAGCGTATGGTGCAGTCGAGGTCGGTGCCGACGATCCGGATCTCATTCTCACCGAGAGACTCGATAAGAATATTGGACAACACGGGGATCGTCGTCTTGCGCTCGACCACGCCCTGGATAAAACCTAATTCTTCCTTGAGGACACTCTGCTTGATCCTAAATTCCATCTCTACCGTCTCCTGCTACTTTACTGCTCGTCTTGTCTATGAAACCACTTTTCGGAGATTATACATCCTCTGCCGCTTTTCTAATACTAAGTAAATAGATCAAATCTAAATCTCTCTAGTAGTAATAGCGGCTGTGGATATGTGAAAAATGGTCTAACCCTTTATCGAATAAGCCTCTTTTTCATCCACAAGTTTCCTGTGGAAAACTTGTGGAAATTGGAAAAACTCTTCATCTGCATCTAAGTAGATGCTTTTCCACGTTCGTCCACATGCCGATTGTGCCGAACCCGTGGAAAAGTGGAAAACTTTTTGTCAACTGGTGCAAGGAAAGGCTTTAACTTGTTCTTGCTTCCCAGCGACGTGTGGAAATCCGATCCGGCCCATTTGTGTTAAAGAACAGTTAATTGTTGCAAATGCTGTCAATTAGCCCCTGCACTTCCCTGTGGAAATTGCGGTCGCTTTCGGTCAACGCCTGGATCTTGTCAACTGAGTGCATCACGGTAGTGTGATGCTTGCCGCCAAACTCTCTTCCGATCTCTGGAAAGCTGTGTCGCGTCAGTTTCTTACAGAGATACATTGCCACCTGACGGGGCACAGCGACGGCTCGGGAGTTGTTTTTGGCCTTCATCTCGTCGACGGACAAATTGTAGTGCTCGGCGACGGTTCGTGCGATACGCTCCATGGCTACGCCCGCCGGGCGACCGCTGTCTAGAATATTCTTCATCGCCTCCTGAGCGAGAAGTTTGGAGATCGGCACTCCCTTTAGTGAGGCGATCGCAACCAGCCTCACGAGCGATCCCTCGAGCTCACGAACGTTGCTCTTGACCTTGCTCGCCACGTACATGGCGATCTCATCGTCAAGCTCAATTCCGTCCATGTCGGCCTTGCGCTTGAGGATCGCGACCTTTGTTTCAAGATCGGGTGGCTCAAGGTCGGCGATCAATCCCCATTCGAATCTTGAGTGCAGCCGCTCCTCGATCGTGGGTATCTCGCGCGGCGGGCAGTCGGACGTGACGATGATCTGCTTCTGCGCGTTATATAGAGCGTTGAAGGTGTGGAAGAATTCCTCCTGCGTCCGCTCCTTCCCCGCCATAAACTGAACATCATCCATCAGCAGCACGTCGATGGATCGGTACTTGTCTCTGAAGCCGGGTGTCTTGTTAAAGCGGATCGCATTGATCAGCTCATTCATGAACCGCTCTGACGTGATGTAGGCGACCCGCATGTGCGGCGTGCGAGTCTTGATCGACTGACCGATCGCATGCATCAAGTGCGTCTTTCCAAGTCCGACTCCGCCATAGATGAACAGTGGATTGTAAGTTGTACCTGGTGTCTCGGCTGTCGCCTTTGCCGCGGCGTGCGCGAATTGATTACAGCTTCCGACGACGAACTTCTCAAACGTGTACTTGGCATTGAGCGTGTCCTCGACAGGCTCAAGATCGACGAAGTGCGCGTGAGATGAGTTGCGCATCTGCGTCGCCGCCTGCGGCGAAAATATCAGAGGGTCGTTAGGATCCTCCTCAAATGGTGCCGGCGCGTGCTCATCGATGTCCCACTCGACCGAGTGGTCACCTAGACCGATCGTCGTGAGGGCCCGCTCGATCAGCTCGCGGTAGTACATCCAGACCCAGTCCTTTGTCGCCTGTCCTGCTCTTAGGCGCACTATGCGCTCTTTAACATCGACGGACGACAGGCTCACAGGTCTGAACCATGTATTGAAAACGTCGGAGCTGACCTCGGAACCGATCGCTGCTAGGGCGTCGTCCCAGACCGTTTTTTGTATGGAGATGGCTTTCAAGTCAGTACAAATAGCTTCCCGCCGGGAGTAGCTTTCGAGATCAAGATCTAACGTAAGAACAGACAGTCAGCGCGTGTCGATCAACCCACCTGAAAGTCCTTCCTATTTGCCCGCTTGTAGCTGGTTCTGAGTGCCGTATCTTTGAGTATTCCACAGCGTTTTCCACAAGAAAAAGCGTAGACGGCACAAAACCTAATGTAGTGCTTTAAATTGTTTGCTATCAACAGG
>JBJMGO010000210.1:0-3741 GCA_045807825.1 Pyrinomonadaceae bacterium
CTCGTTACACTTGCGGGTCTCACGCTCTTTGCAACTGGCTGCCCTCAACAAGAGAGCATCGCCGATATCGAACACAACCCTTCCCGTTACCAGGACAAGGAGGTGGTTGTCGTGGGCCGCGTAACCGATAGCTACGGCCTCGGGATCCCCGGCACCAGCATCGGTGGCGGTGCCTATAAGATCGACGATGGCACCGGCTCAATGTGGGTGCTCGTCACCGACGGCAATGTTCCGAACCGGGGCGCTGAGGTCGGTGTTAAAGGCCGTGTCGGCAGCGGCATCAACTGGAAGGGCCGCAACTACGGCCTCGGCATGTACGAGGAACAGCGCAAATACAAAAAGCGTTAGCCCGACAAGTGTTGAGAGTGCAAGCTTCAGCTTGTTCCAGCGTGATGTCTGTTTTACGTTGAAACAAGCTAAGGCTTGCACTCTAAACCTATGGACCCGATCCTCGCCGCGCTCGACAAACAATTCATAACGCTCGACAGCCGGTCACGTGATCTGCTTGCAGTGCTCACTGAGGAACAGCTCTTTCAACGTCCCGATGGCTCTCC
Source organism: Pyrinomonadaceae bacterium (assembly GCA_045807825.1). Lineage (GTDB taxonomy): Bacteria > Acidobacteriota > Blastocatellia > Pyrinomonadales > Pyrinomonadaceae > OLB17. The sequence continues at coordinate 555 of JBJMGO010000210.1, forward strand.
AACGTCGATGACCCCGTTCTCCTGCGGCGAATATATCTTGCGCTCCGCCGCAGCGGTTGAGCAAACCTTCGACGGCCTGACAACACGTCTCTGGGACGATCCTTTTGAATGGACGCTTCGTGAGAAACTCTCTACTCGGGACGCGATCCTGGAATATCTCGATGAGGTTGAAGCGACGCGAGTGAGAGGCTTTGGCTTTTTCACCTCAGACGACGATTTGAAACGCGAGATCCCGGGCCCCGAGGCGATCCGGCCTATCGCCGACGTCCTGCTAGATACCGTGACCAGAGCCGCACACCTTCAAGGGCGAGCCTTTGCGATCTACCAAACCCTCACGGGCGAAAAACCGCCGCGGATATTATCAAGTTTGCCGATAGCTGACCGCTGACACCTGATAGCTGTCTTCATTGCCTCTCGAACTTTTTCGTGCCAGAATTCGTTAGGTCTAAAACCATGCATTGCCCAAGCTGCGGACAGCAACAGATCTCCAACGAAACCAAGTTCTGCTCACGCTGCGGAATGCCGCTCTCGCTCGTTGCAGAGGTCGTCGCGAACGGCGGCTTTTTGCCTCAGCTTGCGGAACTCGAAACAAAGAAGACTTTTCTTAATAAGAAGAATGGCGTTATCGCGACCATCTTCTTCATGATCACGTTCATGATGCTGCTGCCTGCATTGTTCGGTATCGCAGATCTTGAGACGGCGGCCGGTGTCTCGGCGGTGTTAGGTGTCTTTGGTGGAATGATGATGATCATTGCATCGCTCGTTTTTTTGCCGAGCTCGCGCAAGAGGATGCCGATGACACAGTTCGTCGCGCCGTCCCCGCAGCAAGGTCTTGGTGGTCAGCAGCACGGCCACGCGCTTCCGCCGCAGCAGTCGATCCCCGTCTCATCATACGGACCACCACAGCCCGGCAACTGGCGCGACACTAACGACCTCCAACCGGCGGTCACCGAGGGTGCCACTCGCCTTCTTGACGACGAAGAGCGCCGTCAGTAGCCGACTGCTCCGCCCGCACCTCTCGAGTCGACGGCTCCCAGTCTTATGCCCTTTTCATCGATCATTACGCCGGTGGCATTAGCTACGGGCACCGGAGACTGTGCGAACTTTTGTCCGTACGACTCCAGCACCTTGCGCGTATCCGCCGACATTCCGTACGGCTCCACGAGGAGCTCGTCGGGCATCCATTGATGGTGAATCCGCGGTGAGTCGAGAGCCTGTTGGATCCTCATATCATGGTCGATGACGTTGATAATGACCTGAAGCACAGCGGAGATGATGCGCGGCCCGCCGGCTGCTCCCACCGCAAACCATGGCGTTCCGTCCTTTCGCATAACTATGGTCGGGGTCATTGCAGAGAGCGGGCGCTTGCCGGGCTGAATAGCATTCCGCTCGCCCTGGATCAATCCAAACATATTTGGTTTCCCAGGAAGAGCGGCAAAATCATCCATCTCGTCATTCAGCAAAAATCCCGCCCCTTTTACCGTCGCCGCAGAACCAAATCCGTTGTTGAGCGTGTACGTATTTGAGACGACATTTCCCTCATCGTCCACGATGGTGAAGTGCGTCGTCTCCATCGACTCCGCACCTGTGATCTGCCCGTGGCCGATCTCGGTGCTCGGCGTTGCAGCGGTTTGGCTGATCGACTCACGACGCTTGTCAGCATACTTTTTATCGATCAGCGTGCTGATCGGAACATCAACAAAGTCCGCGTCGCCCATGAACTCAGCGCGATCCGCGAACGCTCGCCGCATCGCCTCCGTCACGACCTGATACTTGGCCGATGAATTCGGTCCCATTGCTGTTAGGTTATAGCCCTCGAGAATATTAAGGATCTCCAGCAAGATCGCGCCGCCAGAGCTTGGCGGCGGCATCGAGAGGATCTCGTAACCACGATACGTTCCACGCACCGGAACCCGCTCCTTGGCCTGATAATTCCTCAGGTCATGGAGCGTGATAAGGCCGTTGTGGGCCTTCATATCGGTCGCGATCAGCTCCGCTGTCTTGCCGGTATAAAACTCGCGTGCTCCCTGCTGCTCGATCCTCTTGAGCGTCGCCGCAAGCTCGGGCTGCACCAGCCGATCTCCCTCCTTAAACATCTTGCCGCGGTTTAGAAAAATCTTGTTGCTGTCCTCGTATTTCGATAGTGAATCCTTGTACGACTCCGCGCTCCGAACGAAGCTGTACGGCACCTGAAAGCCGCTCTCCGCCAACTCGCGCGCTGGCCGCACGAGGTCCGGCCACTTTAGCTTGCCCGATGCGTATTTTCTGAAGGCGAGGTCAAAACCCGCCAGGGTTCCCGGCACACCGGCCGAACGATAGCCGAGGATCGAGCCGCCTTCGCCTTTGATCAGATCGCCCTTCTTGTCCAGGTAGACGTCGTGGGACGCGGCTTTTGGAGCCATTTCGCGATAGTCGATGGCCGTGGCGGTACCGTCCTTTTTGCGGATCATCATAAATCCGCCGCCGCCGATGTTGCCGGCATAGGGATAAACCACCTCGAGAGCGAGGCCAACCGCGATCGCGGCATCAATTGCATTCCCGCCTCGTTGCATCACCTCGACGCCCACTCGCGAAGCGATCTCACTGTTAGACGCGACCATTCCATGCTGACCCCGCGCCTGATCGGTCGTCGCAGCCCTAGCGGGATGGCTAACGGGTAGACAGACTACGAGTAATGTCCAGACAATGGCAAGAACGGCGGCGTTTTTAGCGGATCTCATTAGTTACTAAGCCTCGGATCGAGCTGCATTGATCACAATAATGTTACTGCATTTGGCCCGCGAAAAGAGTTAAGCTACCCTTTTCATTCCCCTTGCGGGGCCGCGAATGATGATGGAGGACCTACCTAGATGTTGGAGCAGATCCGAAACAGAAAGTGGAACCTCGTCCGCAAGGAACTCGCCGAGATCCACGAGAGTGAGGTTGCGAACATCATCGACGATCTGCCTGAGGCAGAGCGCACCGTAGTCTTTCGTCTCCTTCCCCGCGAAAACGCCTCTTCGATCTTCGAATATCTCGAACCCGACATTCAGCAGGACATCGTCCGCGGTCTCGGCAAGCGCGAGGTCGCATCGATCCTTAACGACATGTCGCCGGACGATCGAACGGCATTCCTCGAGAAGCTTCCCGATCCGATCCTCAAAGAGACGCTGAATCTCCTCACCGACGACGAACGCCGCATCGCGTC
>JBJMGO010000211.1:0-3900 GCA_045807825.1 Pyrinomonadaceae bacterium
ACCTGAGTTACCCTATCAGACTATGAATATCGTACTTTGGATCATCCAGATACTGCTTGCCCTGTTATTCCTGTTTTCCGGCGCGATGAAGTTTGTGATGACGGCCGAGCAGATGATGCAGGGATCGCCGGTGGCACTGCCTGCATGGTTCCTTCACTTTATCGGGATCTGTGAGATCCTGGGCGGGATCGGGCTGGTGCTGCCATGGCTGACAGGTATCAAGAGAGGCCTCACGCCGCTCGCGGCGATTCTCCTGGTCGTCATCATGATCGGCGCAACGGTTATCTCGGCGATGATATCGATACCATCGGCCATAGTGCCGTTAGTCGTGGGGCTCTTCTTGCTTTTCGTTGCGTGGGGACGTTGGCGAGTGTCAGTAGCCCGCACGTGAGTCAGGGCTACGTCAGGAGTCGACTAGAGTAGCTCAGCCGGGATCTCGACCTTCCTTGCATCACGCCAGAGACGCTCCAGGTCGTAAAATTCACGAGCTTCTTTGTTAAAGACGTGCACGATGAAATCGCCATAGTCCATCAGCAGCCACTCCGCTGAGTTGTACCCCTCGATACGGACCGGGCGTGTCTGAAGCTGCTTCTTGAGCTGCTCCTCGATGTCGTCCGCGATCGCCTGCACCTGACGCTGGTTGGCGCCCGAGGCGATGATAAAGAATTCGGTAAAGCTCGCCACATCGCGCAGGTCGAGCACACGCATGTCGAACGCCTTTTTGTCCGCGGCGCATTCGATCGCTAATCTTACTTCGGGATCCAATTCGGCAAAGGGCAGGGCGGTTTGAACGAGCTCGATCTTGACTGCCTCGTGGTTGAGGAGGCGTTCCTGGGTTTCTTCCATCACTTATAGATATTGTACTTTTCGATATAATTTGCAACCTCTTTTGGGACGTCATCCCGCCAGGCGTCGTCGCCCTCCCGAATGTTCTTACGAATCTTCGTCGCTGAGATATCGATCGAGACGCAGTCGCTGATGTAGATGCGGTGCTTGTCGCCACCAGCCGTTTCTTGAGCGAGATCTTTGCCCCGCAGGTCGACGATCCGCTCCCGGATCTCGTCCGTCACATGATCAAACCGTATGGGAAACCCAGGCCGCGTCACCACGATATGATTCGATAGCGAGAGCACCTGCTGCCACTCTCGCCACGTCGTGATCTCTGCCCACGAGTCGGCACCCATCACGAAATAAACTTCGGCACGCGGCAGCAGCTCCGTGATTCGCCCCAAGGTCTCGTACGAATACGGCCTCTCCGGCATTTCGATCTCGATCCGCGAAACGCTCACGCGATCCTCGTACTGCGTCGCCAGGCACAGCATCGCATACCGGTCGTACGCCGGCGTAGGCTGCACGCCCTTTTTGTGCGGAGCGTGAAACGCAGGCAAAAAGACGAATTCGTCCAACTCGAATTGACCCAAAAGCGCGTCCGCGATCGCCATGTGTCCGAGATGCGGCGGGTCAAAGCTGCCTCCGTAGAATGCGATCTTAAGGTCTGACATTTACTTGGCCACAGAGGACACAGAGATCACTGAGAAGTAGTTCGAGCCGTCCCCATGGACTCGGAGACCTGATCCGTAGCTAATTCCTCCAGTCGCCGCGACATTGCTGACACCAATTCCTTGAGCCCGAGATTCGTTACCGCCGAGATATCGAAGAACTCCTTCTTATCCTTCTTCGCACGTTTTTTGAGCGACTCGAGACGCTCAGGCTCGTCGAGAGCGTCGATCTTTGTGGCGACGACGATCTGCGGGCGAGTGGCGAGGTTGGCATCATAATTCGCCAGCTCGCGATTGATGATCTCGTAATCCGAAACCGGATCGCGGCCCGATAGGGAACTCACGTCCACCAGATGCAGAATGAGCTTCGTCCGCTCGACGTGCCGCAAAAAGCGGTCGCCGAGGCCTTGGCCCTCGCTCGCACCCTCGACGAGTCCGGGAATATCGGCCACCACAAACGTCCTAAAATCGCCCATGTCGACGACCCCAAGGTTCGGCTCGAGTGTGGTGAAAGGATAATCGGCGATCTTTGGCTTTGCCGCCGAGATCACGCTGATCAGCGTCGATTTGCCTGCATTAGGAAACCCGACGAGACCCACGTCAGCAATAAGCTTCAGCTCTAACTGCAGCTCCTTCTCCCCGCCCGGACGTCCGGTGTAGTGGAACTTCGGTGCCTGTCGCGTCGACGTAGCAAAATGCGAATTGCCCCAGCCGCCCTTGCCACCTTTTGCGGCGAGGAACCGCTGTCCGGGCTCCGTAAAATCAAACAGCAGATCGCCTGTAGCTACATCAAAAACCTGCGTCCCCACGGGAACCCGCACAACCGCGTCCTCTCCGTCCTTGCCGTGGCGATTGGAGCCTTCACCGTGGCGGCCACGTTCCGCCTTATGCTCTGGATTATATCTGAGATGGAGAAGCGTGTTGAGCCCTTCGTCAGATTCCAGGTAGACGCTGCCGCCCACGCCGCCGTCGCCGCCTGAGGGCCCGCCGCGGGGCACGAACTTCTCCCTGCGAAACGCCGTCACTCCATCACCGCCGTCGCCGGCTTTGATCCGTATCTTTGCTCGATCTATGAACACGTCTTAAAGGGTAACAAAAAAACAAAAGCGTCGAATCGATCGCTCGAGTCGACGCTTTTGTTATTCCTCCGCTGGCACCCGAGGGTGCTTTAGAAGTTGGCGATCAAGGCATGTACACGCCATAGATCACCGAGTTTGTATTCCGAAGCAGATTCTGCGGGACATCGTCTCCGGTCAGCACACGGATCTCACTTTCGTTCGACCCTCGATCAAGTTTTCACTCCATCATTACCTGCCGAGGCAGGCGGTGCCTTTAGGTTTTTGTTCAGGTGGCTGGTCCTCCACCGCCGGTTACGTTCCCGGCAACGAGGCTCATCCGCTCGTCTTCCCCGAGAGGAAGGCCGCGCTTTGAGCGGCTGGGCACTCGGCTGGATGATCATTCCCAGCGAGCGTCATCGGTTTTTATCCCGATGACCCGGACTGACATTGCTGCCCGCCCTGGCAAGCCTTTCGGCTTCGGTTTGAGGCGGTCATGAACGGCGGCTTTCCGCTCCTTCCGTTCCCGGATGAGTGCGTCACCGCTCTCATCCCACTTCCTCTAACCGGTCAAGGTGGCCGTAACCAATCTCGACAGTGAAGCTATCTTACACCCGTAAAAATCGAAGTCAAGTAGAAAATACTTTAAGTAAGTGCCTTATTTATCAACAACTTGTGGAAAACTTGTGGATATCTTTTCGGACACACTGTGGATAAAGTTGTGGAGAATGCCACAAGCCTTTTGACGGTGAGATTTAGTTTCTCGGGCTGATCGTTCGTCCGATGGCGCAAACACCGGTCGTGCCTCGAAAAATAATTTATTGTCCCCCAAAAAGGTGTTGGCTTTGTGTCTGCACAACTACAAAGCTGCACCAAAGATCTTACTTTTATCTAGGTGTACCGGCGGGAGCCATATTTCCAGCATCCGGTCCCGCGGTATTCCCGCCGGTGACGCTCGTTGGCAGCGTGCCGGCTGAATTCGCCGACGCGGGAGCATTCACGCCCGTCGGCGGGGCCGCGTTTGCCGCGGTTGAGTTAGAGGACGCGAGATTACCGTTCGCTCCGTTGACGCCCATGTTAGCGTTCGCCACTGTCGCGTTCATAGAAGCGTTAGACGCCGTTGAGGCCGCCGAGTTCTGATTGGTGGGATCGTCACAGACAAGGAGTCCAAGCGTATTTAGTAAGACGAGTGCGAGTAAAATTATCTTGATCATGTGACCAGCATTGGTCCGCTAGCGTCAGGATTTTGTAGAGCAGCATACGCGGGTCACAAAAAAAGCACACGCCGTTCGACGTGTGCCTTTGAATTCTATGATGAGAAACTACGCGGCCTGGGCGGCTGCCTC
>JBJMGO010000212.1:0-6116 GCA_045807825.1 Pyrinomonadaceae bacterium
AATCGATCGAAGTGATGGGAGGAACGGTCTTCCACCGGGCTGCGGACGGGCCAGTTGGAAAGCCACTGTAGCGACCGACGGTCTCGGTGCGCGAAGTAACGCACCGGTGCACCTGAGAGATACCCAAGGAGATTTGTCTCATAGAGACTGTGAATATCTATTACAAGATCAAAACGCCTCCGACGCAGCTCTTTTGCAAGCCGCACCATGTCAGCAACCGCACCGAGCTTCCCGCCGTCGCGCATTTTTACCCGGTCTACGGCGATCTGTTCGTCAGCGATCCCGGACAGCTCTATGACGCCACCGGTGGAGAGCCCTGAAATGATCGTCAGCTTCGCTCCCGCAAAACGCTCGCGGATCGCGCGGATCGCCGGCAAGGCCAGCACGACATCACCGAGCTGGCCGAAGTGGAATAGAAGAATGTTTTTGAATTCGCGGTCGTCGACAGCCAAGCGGCTATTTTACATCACCCGTAGGTCGGAACCCGTCATTTCGGCTGGCTTATCGATGCCTAATATTCCAAGCACCGTCGGAGCAACATCGGCCAGGCAGCCGTTCTCGCGGAGATGTGCCGACTGATCGTGAGGGTTAATAAAGTGCAAGGGGACGCGATTTGCGGTGGTCGTGGTCTTTGATGCGCCCACTCGAATGTCGGCGATCTCCTCGCATATACCATGGCTAGACGTGACCAGCACGGTGCCTCCCGCCTCATGAGCAGCCTCGCAGATGCCGCCGAGGCATGAATCCATGTATCGAATAGCGGCAACCGTGCGATCTACGTCAGACGTCTCCGCCGCAAGATCCGCCGCTGGGAGATTGATCACGAAAACGCCATTCGGCGAGGTCTCGAGTGCCCGGATGAAACGATCTGTGATCTTAAAACTCTGCGATTCCGGCCACAACTCCGCAGGTGCAGAAGTCTGCAGCACGACCTGCTGCTCCGAGTCGAACTGCTCGTCCGTCCCCCCGTCGAAGTAGTCCGTCAAATGGGCTAAGCGAGCTGACTCGGTGATCTTCACAACTGGCACTTGCAGGCGCGACAAGACGGATGAGAGCGTATTCCTTTCCGGCTCCTTACGAAACGCGGCCGGCAGATTGTAGGAGCGCTCATACTCCGTCATGCAAACAGTGTCTATGGCAGGCTTTGTACCCGCTCCCCCCGGCAAACATAGCGAGCGTACGAGCTGACGCATCGTGTCAGCGCGGTGATTGAAAAAGATGACGAGATCCCCGTTCTTCACAGTTGTGACCGGCATGTCCGGAGCACTCTCGACGACTATTGGAGCGATGAATTCGTCCGAGATGCCCCGAAGAAAAGAATTACGGACCGAGGCCACGGGATCACGAGTAGGTTCGCCCTCGGCGTGGACCAGCATCGTAAATGCACGTGCCGTTCGCTCCCAATGCTCGGCAGTGTCCATCGCAAAGAAACGACCGCAGAGTGAAGCGATCTTACCGATCCCGATGTCGGCTAGCTTGATCTCAAGGGCCTCGATGTAAACATCGGCAGTACGTGCGGGGACGTCGAGGCCATCGAGGATCGCGTGGATGAAGACGTTCTCAGTACCGAATGTTTTGGCCATCCGCAGCAGCGCGAACAGACTGTCCATTGATGAATGAACACCGCCGTCGCTAAGCAGGCCGATCAGGTGAATGCCGGCATTCGTTTGTTTTGCTTTGGTGAAGGCGCGCGTAAGCACCGGATTCTCAATAAAGCCGCCGGAGTCGATAGCTTGTTGTATGCGGGAAAGCTCGGTCTCCGCTACACGCCCCGTGCCGATGTTGAGATGCCCGATCTCGGCGTTTCCGGGAGCATCACTCGGTTGCCCGATCGCTTCACCGGCCGCGGCAAGCGTCGTCATCGGGTATTTGCGGCAGATCTCGTCGTAAAAAGGGGTGTGAGCGACCGCGATGGCATTCCTATCGGTACGCGGAGCATAGCCCCAGCCGTCGAGTATGACAAGAGCGAGCGGACGTGTCTGTCGGGAATGAAGATCCATTAAGCGGGGATCGGCTAGAGGAAGGCCGCTCTAATGATTATAACCGGAACACGCTTCGGGTGTGCAACATTGTTGTTAGTACGCGTCCGGCGCTGGTCGCTCCATCCACCTCTCCGGATGCGTTAGTTCCTTAAATCCGAACTGTTCGTACAGCCCATGCGCATCGCGTGTAGCAAGAAGCCATCGCCTCAAACCCTGGAGATCAGGCTGCTCGATTATGGTTTTCATCAGCCACTTACTCAAGCCTTGGCCTCGATGCGCCTCGAGCACGTAAACGTCGCCCAGATACGCGAATGTCGCCTTGTCGGTGACAACGCGCGTGAAGCCCACCTGCTCGCGTCCCTTGTATAGGCCGAAGCAAAGCGAATTCTCGATCGCGGTCAGCGTCTGCTCGAGTGTACGGTGCTTCGCCCAATAGGATTCTTTAGACAAAAAGCGATGAATAGAGGCGATGTCGAGCCGCCGCTTGTCGGTGTCGATCTCGTATTCACCATTCCTAATCCGCATACGGGTTCCTGAGAAAGTTCTCGACGTCCCTCGTGCTCCGGAGGATGACGATCCGCTTACCGCCTGCATTCGAAAGATCGTTCATCACCCGCTTTAGCGATCTATTCTTATACGTCCAGACCCACGCGATGAACTCCAGATCGAATTTCTCGACGCAGCCTTCCGCCATATCCGGTCGGCCGCGGCCGTAGTACCTGACAGTGCGCGTGAGGATACGCCACATACAGAGCCAGCGAGGCAGATCGAGCAGGATGATGGTATCCGCGGCATCGATCCTCAGCTGGCGCGAGCTGCCGTAGTTGCCGTCCATGATCCAGGCTGGCTTTGTGACCTCGGTCCGCAGGATATTCGCCCATTCGTCATCGGGAGTTCGCTCCCAGCCGGGCTTCCAAAAAAGTGCGTCAAGATGGACGACCGGGATGCCGGTAATTCCACCCAGGCGCTGTGAGAACGTCGTCTTGCCCGCGCCTCCCGAGCCTAGCACCAGTACCCGCTTCATACCCCGAACACGTGTCTGAGCCTTGCTCGAAAACCGGGTGTCATCAGCTCAGGATACTTGGTGGCGACAAGATGGATCTCACTCATAAGCTCGGGCGAATTTGTCGCGATCTTTGCCGCCACCGTCATTGAAAACACTCTTACAGCAACGGGCTGATGAGGATCGTCGAGGAGACGATAACAGGCGTCAAAGACGCGACCTTCATACCTTTTCGGGATCTCAACGAACTGGAGCAGTCGAACGATGTTGCGTCTCACAGCGATGTGAACGTCATCACGCTCAAGCTGCTTCAACAACTTGCCAAAATACGGCTTGATGAGCTCCGGGTGCCTCTCAACACAGTTACTTAACGGCCAACCTGCACGTTGCGTGATGCGGTAAGTCTCGCCCAGAAACAGCCGCATCAGTTCAGCAAATCGTTTGGGATCGTCACCAACCCAGTCGACGATCCTCGCGGTCTGCCGCTTTGAGTGCTCGGCAATGATGGCGTCGCGGAGGTCCATAGTCTCTGCGTCCTCTGCGGTCGCCCTAGCGAGCTCGGCGTTTTCACTGATCTCAACGCAGAGGCCGCTGAGGAGAGACGCAGAGAACGCGGAGGCTTAGCTAAGCTGATAAAAGGCCTTACGCCCCGGATACTTTGCCGAGTCGCCGAGGTCCTCCTCGATGCGGAGAAGCTGATTGTACTTGGCAATGCGATCAGAGCGGCAGAGACTGCCGGTCTTGATCTGGCCGGCGTTGGTCGCGACTGCGAGGTCGGCGATAAATGTGTCCTCGGTCTCGCCGGATCGGTGCGAGATCACTGCGGTCATGTTGTTTGTACGTGCGAGCTCGATCGCATCAAGTGTCTCGGTGAGAGTACCGATCTGGTTGACCTTGATGAGGATCGAGTTTGCCGCTTTGAGCTCAATGCCCTTTTGCAGGAATTTTGTGTTCGTGACAAATAGGTCATCACCGACAAGCTGCACCGAACCCCCAATATTGCCATTGAGATATCGCCAGCCGTCCCAGTCGTTCTCCGCGAGTCCATCCTCGATGGAGATTATCGGGTATTTTGCAGACCATTCGGCCCAGTAGTCCGCCATCTCCATGCTCGAGAGTTCACGTTTGTCGCTCTTTTTGAAGACGTACTTCCCGTCCTGAAAAAACTCACTCGCTGCGGGATCGAGCGCGAGCATGACGTTGTCGCCCGCCTTGTAACCGGCCTTGTCTATAGCCTCTAGAATGGTCTCGACGGCCTCTTCGTTAGATTTGAGATTGGGAGCAAAGCCGCCTTCGTCACCGACACCGGTCGAGTAGCCGCGGCCTTTTAGCACACCCTTTAGGTTGTGAAAGATCTCCGACCCACAACGCAGCGCCTCGCTAAAGCTCTCAGCCCCAACCGGCATCACCATGAACTCCTGAAAGTCCACGTTGTTGTCCGCGTGCGCACCGCCGTTCAGGATGTTCATCATCGGCACGGGCAGCGTCTTGGCATTCGTGCCGCCGATGTAACGGTACAGCGGCATCTCCTGGAATGCAGCCGCCGCACGCGCGTTGGCAAGTGAGACAGCGAGAATGGCGTTGGCACCGAGCTTTGATTTCGTCTCGGTACCGTCAAGGTCGATCATCACCTGGTCGATCAGTGTCTGGTCGAGACAATCGAGCCCTTCAAGCTCGCGGCCGATCACGTCATTTACATTTTTGACCGCTGTCAGAACTCCCTTCCCTAAGTATCGACCTTTGTCTCCGTCACGCAGCTCGACAGCCTCATTCTCACCCGTCGAGGCCCCGCTCGGCACCGCCGCACGCCCCTGCGTGCCGTCCTCCAAAACAACCTCAGCCTCGATAGTAGGATTGCCCCGAGAATCCATGATCTCGCGCGCGGTGACCAATTCGATGTAGCTCATGTGAATGATTTTGCCACGAGACGCGGCAAGGGGCGAACGGCGGCGAGATCGTTATTCAACGGCCGCTTTAACAACCGGTTCTTGAACTGTGCTAAACATCCGCACCTGACGAATACGGCGTTTGTCGACCTTCTCCACCCGGAACGTGTGACCGTTAAATGGCACGGTCTCGCCTTCCTTGAGGATCTCGCCCGCTTGACTCATGAGAAAGCCGGCGATCGTCGTATACGCCTCCGAAACCGGCAGCTCGATCTCGAGCCGCCTATTAAGATCGCGGACCGCCAGACCACCGTCGAGCAGGAAACTCCCGTCAGGCTGCTCGTCGATCTGCTCGTTGACCTCCTCGTCGTGCTCGTCGGAGATATCACCGACGATCTCCTCGAGCAGGTCCTCGAGGGTGATGATGCCCTCGACGCCGCCGTGCTCATCAACGACGAATCCGAAGTGAAACTTCTCCGTCTGCATCTGCCGCAGCACGTCCTCGAGTTTTGCGGTGTCGACGACATAGCTCGGCTTGTGAATGATCTTCTCGAGCTTAAAAGACCGTGGCCTGAGCAAGAACGGCACCATGTCCTTGCTGTGAATAAACCCGATAATGTCGTCGAGCGATCCTCTAAAAACCGGCAGCCGCGAGTATCCGCTCTCGTCAAAATGTCTCGAGATGTCATCGAGCGTGGACGTCTCCGGAATAGCGACGATCTCCGTCCGCGGGATCATCGCCTCCTTTACCGTCGTCTCAGAGAACTCAAACACCTTGTTGATCAGCGTTCGCTCTTCCTCATTGATCTGCCCGCTCTCCTGCGAGAGAGCGACGAGCTGGCGAAGCTCGTCCTCGCTGTAAACGGATGTGTGATCGAGATTGGATGACAGCCCAAGAGATTTGCCGACCAGCCTGCCCGCGTAGTTGAGCACGGCGAGGATCGGCGAGAATATCTTTGCAAATAGCTCAAGCGGGCGGGCGGCAAAAAGTGCAAAGGTCTCCGCCTTCTCGAGAGCGAACATCTTTGGCACCAATTCACCCAACACGACGTGCAGGAACGTGATCATGCAAAACGCCAGCACGATCGCCAGCACGTGTGCGATGTATGCAGCCGGACCGGAGCCTGCGACGGCGGCCGCAACTGGTTTTAGCCACTCGGCGATCGTCGGTTCCCCGACCCAGCCGAGTGCCAGCGAGGCTAGTGTCACGCCGAGTTGCACCGCCGAGATGAAAAGTGTCGGGTC
>JBJMGO010000213.1:0-3182 GCA_045807825.1 Pyrinomonadaceae bacterium
ACGGACGGCAAGGCCGCAGCTGCGAGCTCTTTATGGGCGGCGCGTGCCGCGGTCGAGAATGCACTCAATGATCGCAAGGCCGCAAAGCTCAGCGTCGCACGTACTCTTGAGATCGAGCCGCGAAATACAGGAGCCTTACTTCTCGCCGCCGAGATCGCACTCGCCGACAACGATCTCGCGCGGGCCAAGCAGATCGTCGGCTCGCTGGCAGGCACCAAGACAGATCAGTCGAGACTCACGCTGCTGAACGCGCGCATCGCGGCTGCCGAGGGGCGACCGACGGATGCCCTCGCTTTTCTCGACAAACTCCCAACTGGTGTCCGTGGCGCCGACGAGCTGCGTAACCAGATCATCGCCGCGACCTCGACGAACACGGCAGACATCGAAAAGCAGCTCGCGGGCGAGCCAAAGAATGCAGTGCTTCTAAATCGTCTCTGCTCGCTCTATCGCAAGGACGATCCGAGGAAGGCTCTCGACTATTGCCGCCGTGCGGCCGAGCTGGAGCCGACGAATATGGCTCCCGCTGCCGGATACGCGGCGGCCTTGGTGCAGGCGAGGCAGTTCGCGCAAGCGACTTCGATCCTTCAAAGGCTCGTGCAGATCGAGCCAGAGAACCGCACCCTCCGTGCAAATTACGCGACCGCTCTTTTCGAGCTCAAGGCATATCCTCAGGCCGTCAAGCAGTTTGAGTGGTTGTCGGTCTCGGATCCGAAGGCGGCCGCTCCGTATTATTTTTTGGCGATCGCATACGACCAGATGGAAGAATATCTTGACTCTCTGGCCGCATACGAGCAATATTTGAAGTTAGCCGACCCCGTTGCTGACAAGCTCGAGATCGAGAAGGTCAATCTAAGACTTCCGGTGGTTCGCCGTCTCGTTAAAGAGGGCAAGGGCAAGAAGCGGGGCTAGGAAAACGGTGTGAGATCCGGCGCAGCCATTTCAAGGTGGGACAGGCGATATCGTCGCAACATCATCCTCGCGCTCATGTCGATGTGCATCTCTCTCGCGATCGCACCCGCAATATTCGCCCAAGACGACGACACCGACGCCGCTCCACCGCCTATAGCGATAGTTCCGAAGAACGATAAGGCCGAGCTTGCATCCGAGGCGACGCTCAAAGATCGGGCCAAGATCTCCCTCACCCTGATGGACGGTCACATCGCTGCTGCGGAGAAACTCTCTAACGAACACGACCCGAACGGCGCCTTTAAGGAGCTCGGCATGTTTGAGGGCCTGATGGACGACAGCGTCACGTATCTTGCTAAGAATGATACGAACAACGGCAAGACGCTCGACGCGCTGCGAAAGCTCGAGATCGGTCTCCGCGCCTTTATGCCGCGCCTTGAGACGATCCGGCGCATCTTGCCGATGAATTGTGACGATTACGTCCGCAAGCTGATGGCGCACTTGCGGGATGCACGCGACCGGGCGATCGACCCGATGTTCAGCGACAACGTCGTCAAACCGAGAGGCACTCCGCACCCATGAGAACTGCTTTCCTTGTCGTTGCCGCAGCCCTGCTGTTCTTCCCCGCAAAAACATTCTGCCAGCGAGACTACTTCACACCGGAGGAGGTCGAGCTGATCCGTGACGCCCAGCAGCTCGACCAGCGGATGAATGTCCTGACGCATGCGATCGACAGGCGCTTTGCTGCATTGAACGTCGACGTTCACGCACCGGCATTCAAAGAGACGAAGGGCTCCGATTGGGGAGCCGCTCCGACCGGCACGCGTCTCGACCTGCTCCTCGACATCAAGCGCATTCTGCAAAAAGCCATCGACGACATCGACAACCTCTCAGAGCGTCCAAACTCTATGGTTACGGAGGACCTCAGGGACAACAAGGATCCGAAGAAGAAGCAAAAAGGCTTCGCCGAGATCTTCCCCGCCGCCGTCCGCTCGCTAGGCTCCGCCGCACAGCGTTACGGCCCCGCGCTCAAACTTGAGCTCGACAAGACCAAAGACCCCGCCGAGACCGGCGCGATCCTCGATTCCCTACAAATGTGCGATGAGATAATCGCGGCGGTGAACAAACTCAAAAATTAGGTCAGGGCTTGCTGTCCCGGAATGACGCGTTCATGGTGATTTCTCCGGCAAGGATGACTTCACTCTTTGACGGGTCGCCTCCAACAGTTCTGTACGCGACTTGCCCGCGATATCGGCCAAGTCCAAGTACGGGGTGAGGGGCAGGAATGATGTGTCCAATAATTCATAACCAGCCAGCATCTGATAGTTGGGACTGTTACGATCGGAGACCAGGAATAACAGGACCGAATCCCCGAGGTCCGGGAATCCGGCGCCTTCAAAGTGTAAGAGATACGTTTGTCCGTTGGGATATCTTACGTAGCCGCCGGGCTGGTCTACTCCAATGCTCTGGCCCACCTCGGTCGAGTTCTTCTCATCATCCTTCAGCACTTCAGTCACGTCGATACAGAATTCCGAATAGATTGCCTTCTTATCGTTTGATAAGTGGGCCCGTGTTGCTGATACACGTCCTACGACAACCAGATCACTTCCAGCGGTCGGCAGAGCAGGCTGAGGCGCGATACCTTCAGGTATCGAATAGGAACCAGTAATTTCCGGTCGCGGCGGCTGACTCGGCACCATCGGGTTCCCATCGTACCGATGGTTTATCTTGACTCTCTTGTCCCGCTCCGCACTATTCGCGGGTAGCTCCTCGTTATAGTCCGCAACAGGGAAGTGATCGAAGTGGCGTTGACGCTTCTGGGTCTGGTCGGGCGGCGTAGGGAGCGGATTGGGAGCACTCCGGGCTTGGCGTCTGGGCCAAGCGCCAAGACAAATAGCAATCGTGACTAAAGCGAATAAGGAAACGAACCTCCAGTGAATTCTTTTAAACTTCATAAAGAGACTCCTCGGTTTCGCGATGGTGCTCTAATCCCAACCTCGCACTCCGATATTATCAAGTCGCAGAACTAAAAGAGTCTCACTTGTGCGCTAATTTGCGCTCAACTACACTTCATATTTTATGGCCGAGGAACTCAAGAAGACTCCGCTGAATGACGTTCACCGTGAGCTTGGCGGGCGGATGGTGGATTTTGGCGGCTGGGACATGCCGGTGCAGTACAAGGCGGGCGTGATCGAGGAGCACATTCGCTGCCGTACGAAGTCAGCTCTATTCGACGTGTCGCACATGGGCGAGATCTGGGTGGACGGGCCGGATGC
>JBJMGO010000214.1:0-6923 GCA_045807825.1 Pyrinomonadaceae bacterium
CGACAGAGCCCGAACCGGAGCAAGCGGAGCCCCGGGTTGAGGAAGTTCAGCATTCCACCGATGAATGGTTAGACGATGAGATGATCGAGACGATCAGCTCGGCAGATCCCGACGAGATCCAGGCCGCTGAGGGTGTGGCCATAAACGCCGTAGCTGAATACGACGAAGCACCTGCCGCAGCGGTAGACATCGAACCAATAAAGGAATTCGACTGGTCGCCGGCTGCCTTAATTACCTCAGCGGATGAAAAAGAGATCGGAGCCGCCGCGGGGTTCATGGGATATACGCAGGAGGAGCCGTTCTTTCCGCAGATACCCGAACCTGAGGCTCATATAACTGAGAAGCTGCCGGACATTCGTACAGACGAGATACGAGACGTATCGCACGAGCAGGCGGACGGAGCTTTTCAGGCGGCGGAGGAGCCTCTCGAGGAAACTTCGCCGCAGCCGGACGAGCAAACGTCTGAAGCACCAAAAGCTATCACTGAGCTATCGCCGGAGCTGGTCGAGGATATCGTTCAACGCGTGTTGGAGCGTCTGTCGGACCGAGCTGTCCGCGAGGTCGCGCAGGAGGCTGTACCTCGCATCGCCGAACGTCTGATGCGTGAGGCGCTCGAGGAGGATCGCAGTCGGATTCCTTAGGCTGCAGATGACCATAGATTCGGCGGCGGTTTTGCTGATAAAGCAAAAGCCGCCGTTTTTGTTTAGAATTGAGGTTTTGTACGCGTAAACATGATCGAGCTTGCCAAGGCCTACGACGCAAACGAGGCCGAGAAAAACCATTACCAGCGCTGGGAGAAGAGCGGCTTTTTTGCGCCCGAGATCAATGAGGATCCAAAGGCGAAAGCGTTCTCGATCGTCATTCCGCCGCCAAATGTGACAGGCAGCCTTCACATGGGCCATGCGTTGCAGCACACGCTGATGGACGTGCTAACCCGGTGGAAGCGAATGCAGGGCTATCGCACACTGTGGCTGCCGGGAACGGATCATGCCGGGATTTCGGTACAGAGAAAGGTCGTCGAGCAGCTTCGCAAGGATGAGCATAAGACACCGCTCGACATCGGACATGAGGAGTTTGTGCGGCGGGCGTGGACGTGGAAAGAGCAGTACGGCAACACCATTACCGAGCAAATGCGACGCGAGGGTGCATCGGTCGATTGGTCGAGGCAGCGGTTCACGATGGACCCAGAGCTATCGACGGCGGTGCGGAGCGTCTTTGTCACGCTCTATGAAGAAGGGTGGATCTATCGCGGCCTTCGGATCGTCAATTGGTGCCCAAAGGACAAGACGGTTCTCTCCGATCTTGAGGTAAAAGAGGAGACCAAAAAGGATGGCAGGCTCTATTACCTAAAGTATCCGCTCACCGATGGCAGTGGCACGGTGACTGTTGCTACGACGCGCCCGGAGACGATGCTTGGTGATACCGCAGTTGCGGTGAATCCTTCGGACACGCGGTACACGGAAGTCGTCGGGAAGACGATCGATCTTCCGCTGACGGGGCGGCAGATCCCGATAATTGCTGACGAATACGTGGATGCGGAGTTTGGGACGGGTGCGGTCAAGATCACGCCGGCGCACGATCCTAACGACTACTTGGTCGGACAGCGGCACGACCTTCCGCAGCTCCTGATACTGAACGACGACGGCACGATGAATGCCGCGGCGGGTGCCGATTTTGAAGGAATGGACCGTTTCCTCGCTCGGGAGAAGGTCGTCGAGAGATTTGATGAGCTTGGGCTGCTAGAGCGGGTGGAGGAACACGAGATCGCGCTGCCGATCTGCGAGCGTTGCAAGACGATCGTCGAGCCGATACTGAGCGAGCAGTGGTTCGTAAAGATGGACCAGATGCGCGACCTCGCGCTCGATCTGATGCGCGAGGAGGGCGTGCCGCACTTCTCACCGCAGGTGCCGCATGAAAAGGTCTACACCGCGTGGCTCGAGAATCTCAAAGATTGGACGATCTCGCGCCAGCTCTGGTGGGGCCATCAGATCCCCGCCTGGTACGACGCCGACGGCAAGGTATACGTCGCCATGAGCGAAGAAGAAGCTCGCGCAAAAGCTGGCGGCAAAGCGCTACGACAGGACCAGGATGTGCTGGATACATGGTTCTCGTCAGGACTGTGGGCGTTTTCGACGTTTGGGTGGAATGGTGACGTGACTGAGACTGATGATCTCGACGCGTTTTTGCCGACCGATGTTCTTGTGACGGGTCGAGACATTATTTTCCTGTGGGTTTCGCGGATGATCATGTTGACGCGAAAGTTCACTGGCAAAAAGGCGTTTGAAGATGTGGTCGTCACCGGGACCGTGCTTGGCAAGGACGGCAAGCCAATGTCCAAGTCGCGTAACAACGGTGTCGACCCGATAGAGATGTTCGACAAATTCGGTGTCGATGCGACGCGTATATACCTTGCGTCTATCGCAACCGGTGCTGACATCAAGTGGAACGACGTGGGGGTAGAGACCTACCGGAATTTCGCGAACAAGATCTGGAATGCGACGAGATTCTGTTTGCTCAATTCGGAGGAGGCCCGAGTCGATCAGACTTCGCTGGCGCTAGGTGAAGGAGCGTCGCTTCCGGACCGGTGGATAATCTCGCGGTTGAATAAGACGGCGATCGACGTGAACCGGGCACTCGAGAGGTACGAGTTTCACACGGCGGTTTCGACTTTGTATCACTTCTTTTGGGACGATTTTTGCGACTGGTACATCGAGCTCAAAAAGGATGAGATCACGAGTGGTGACGCGGCGGCGAGTACTCGGATCGTGACGATCATGGAGATCGCGTTGCGAATGCTGCACCCCTTCATGCCGTACCTAACAGAGGAGCTGTGGCAGATACTGCCGGGGACCGGTGCGGAGCTTCACGACCAGGCCTACCGAGGCGCCGCAAAATCAGTAATGCTCGCGGCATTTCCCGTCGGCGATCCACGAATGATCGATGAGACCGCTGAGTCTGAAATGTCCGCGGTGATCGACGTGATCAAGAAGGTCCGCAACATCCGCAGTGAGATGAATATCTCACCGTCCATAAAGTTCACCGTCCACATCGCCGCTGCGGCTGATTATCAAGCTGTTTTTCGTGCAAACCAGGCGCAGATATTGAAACTTGCGCGTGCTGAGTCTCTGATCATCGGCGATTCGCTTGAGGTGCCAACGGCATCCGCAAAAGCTGTCACGGGTGAAGCACAGATCGCAATACCCCTCGAGGGGCTGATCGATTTTGAAAAGGAGCGCGAGCGGCTCGGCAATCAGATAGCCAAGCTAACTGATGAGAAGTCTCGCTTGGACGGACAGCTTACGAATCGGAACTTTGTGGATAAGGCTCCCGCGGAAAAGGTGGAGGCTTTGAGAGATCGCCAGATCGAGCTATCGGAGCAGATCGCCACGCTTGAGAGCAACGTCGCCGTCTTGGAATAAAAAGACCGGGGCGATCCCCGTTCTTCCGAATCATTATCTTATGAAGCAAAGTTAATCGTCGTCCTTATCACCAGACTTGTTATCTGTCGGGGCGGATGACGAACTCGAGCCCGCCTGGACGACGATAGATGCGGACTTGGTATCTTTCTTGTCGCCGTTCGGGTCAAGCATGTCGGCCACGATGTTGAACTTCCCGCCCTTTGTCGTTGCCAGTGTCGGATAGTTGTACTTTACCGTTCCGTCTCCGTCTAGCTGCATAGAGACCTCGCTATTCGGGATCGTAGATCCTTTGGTCATACCGGGAGCATCGTCGACGGTTATGTACACTTTGACGGTGACCTTGCCTGGGTTGTTTGCGACGGGCACCGCGGCATAGATCGTGTCACCAGCCTTAAACGTCGATGCAGCTTGAGTAATATCTTTGTCCTTACCCGTGTTTACGCCCGTCAGGTTTGCGGTGCTCGAGCTGCACGCCCACGCCGCGGTCATAAGGATCAGCACGGGGAAAAGTAAACTGTAGAGGCCTTTTTTCACTTGATCTAATACTCCTTTTGCGGTGATAGCCTCTGGAGAATACGTCTACCTCGGCCGCATTGTCAAAAGACGGAGCGACAATGAATCTGGTAATCTTTCAACGATGAATTGGCTAGAGAGCGGCGACATTATTCGGAGCATCGGTGAGTTTCTCGCTGAGGACATCGGCCGCGGTGATATCACGACCTCGGCAACGATCCCGCGGGACACTCGCGCTACCGGACGATTCCTTGCAAAGGAGCATTTGGTTCTTTGCGGACTGGATGTCGCCGAGGCGGTTTTTTTCAATCTGGACCCTGAAAGTTCGGAGATCGATTCTCAATTCGCCGATGGTGATGAGATCGAAGAAGGGACCGTGATCGGCACGTTAAAAGGTTACGCAGACGTACTGCTCATCGGCGAGCGGGTCGCGCTCAACCTTATTCAGCGAATGTCAGGTGTCGCGACATTGACGCGTGCGTATGTCAAAGCGGTTGAGGGGACCGGTGCGACGATCATCGACACTCGCAAGACGACACCCGGCCTTCGGCAGCTTGAAAAGTACGCGGTGACCATCGGGGGCGGCAAGAATCATCGAATGGGTCTCGATGACGGCATTCTTATCAAGGACAATCACATCGCTCTTGCAGGCGGCATAGCGGCGGCGGTAAGAGGCGCGTAGGCAAAGTGCGGTCACTTGCACAAGATAGAGGTCGAGGTGACGAATTGGGCACAGCTTCGCGAGGCGATCGAGGCCGGTGCCGAGATCATTCTTCTCGATAATCAGACCCCCGACGAGGCCGCAAAGCTCGTAAGCATGGCGCGCGGTATGAACCCCAATGTTCTTATAGAAGGCTCGGGCGGAATGGACCTCGACCGCGTGCGTTCATATGCGGAGGCGGGGGTTGACCTCATATCCGTGGGACGTCTGACGCACTCGGCAAAAGCGGTTGATATCAGCTTTAAGATCCAGGTCGCTTGAGCGAGGTGAGCGCGAGCATTTCTTCATCAGCCCGGATCCCGGGCATGTACCAGATCATTATCGACGAGAG
This sequence comes from Pyrinomonadaceae bacterium, assembly GCA_045807825.1. Classification (GTDB taxonomy): domain Bacteria; phylum Acidobacteriota; class Blastocatellia; order Pyrinomonadales; family Pyrinomonadaceae; genus OLB17. The sequence goes on from JBJMGO010000214.1 coordinate 4,985, forward strand.
GACAAGCGCGAGCGTGCAGGCGAGCCCGCCCTCAATACCGTAATTCCCACCAGTCAGCCATTCCGGTCCAGTGTCAGTCGCCCTTAAAAGCGGTGCCGACGCGAAGCCCGTGATGCCGCTTACACTTATTCCGAAGACAGGTCCTTGCAGCCAATTCCACGCCAGGTGAATACCGATGGGGAACCATAGATCTCGTGTCTTTACATACGCGACCGCGAACCAAATGCCTGCAAGAAGCGTGTTTAGCCAGGAAAGGCCGCTAAAGTCGGGATTCGCAAAATGCACTGATGCAAACAGAAACGCGGTAAGCGCAACGGCAAACTGAGTGTGCCCCGACCTCAAAAACGTCTGCAATATGTAGCCGCGAAAGAGCGTCTCCTCCGAGGCCGCCCCGATTGCGAGCACGATAAAGGTTGAGACCAGCGTCTCCGTTATCTCGTTGTTCGAAGACACAGTGTTACGTGAAATGTGGATGCCGCCCGAGGCCATGGTAGCGATCAGTGCGAGGAGGAATGCGAGGCCGCCGACTGCACAGCCGATGATGAAGTGCGACAGCCAACCTTTGGTAAGGCTCGCGCCCAGAGAGCGGTAGGGTAGCTTCTCAAAAAGCCATGCGCACGCCCAGCCGACGAGCAGCGCGATGGCAGCCGATATTGCGAAAGGAACGGCGATCCGAAGAGGGGCGGCAGCCGTTTCCGGGATCGGCAGCTGAGCGATAGCGACCACCGCCAAGCCGATCAGCGCGAACGCAACTATCGCGAATGCAACAAAAAAGATCAGAGCCCTCAACCCGCTCCGCAGACGTCCGCTGTTGTCGAATAATAGCTCGTTCATCGTTAGCTGTTCGCTTGATTCTAGTCGATGAGGTGCCGCGTCCCAAGCACCGCCTCGGCTGCTTTGGGCGTGTTAAACTTGCTCACGATGAGCGAAAAGGGACGCAAGCCTCGCCAGAGAAAGACGCCGTGGGTCGTCGGCACGCTGATGATCGCGACGCTTACGCTGCTCGTCTTCCTACAATCGAGCAACCTCTGGAAAAGCTTCACGATCGAGAGCTCTGCCGACCTTATCGCGCTGTACGCGCTGTCGTCGCTGAATTTTATCGCCTTCATGATCTTCGGGTTCATCTTCCTGAGGAGCATCATTCGGCTTGTACACGAGCGAAGGGCGTTCAAGCTAGGAGCGAAGCTCAAGACACGGCTGCTGTTTTACTTTGTCGCGATCAGCTTGCTGCCGATCATCGCGATGGCCGCCTTTTCTTACCTCTTTATGAACCGGGCGCTAGAGCGTTGGTTCTCTCAGATACCGCAGAACGTTATTTCGCAAGCCCGGGATATGCAGCAGTCGGCCCTTGAGGAACACACCGCCACGCTAAACTCGTCGGCAAAGATGCTTGCGTCGATGTTTGAGGAAAAAGAGGTGAATGACGCAACCCTCGCCGCCGTCGCCAATGCGGGCGGTCTCGCCCACGTTGAGTTACTCGGCGCCGATAATCGTACATTAGCAATCAGCGAGCGTGCGATCCCGACAGATCAGCGCGGCGATCTCGACGATGTTCTGGCTGCCATACGCCAGGGAAGGAACGATGAGCCGTCTTTCTCCGACCGCAAAGGCTACGATGCGGCCATCGCGCAGATGTCCGGGGGCAGGCGCCTCGTCATCATTCCGGACCCGATCAATGAGAAGAATGTGGGACTTGTCGTGGATAACTCGGTCAAAGAGCTCAACCGGCTAAGCGATCAGCAGTTGACGATACGGCGCGTCGGGCTTTTAACCCTTGGCGTGCTGACATTCCTGCTATTGTTTGCATCATCGTGGATCGCGTTTTATGTAGCACGGCGTCTTACCGATCCGGTCAGGGCTCTAGCTGAGGGTGCGGGCGAGATCGCGGATGGCAATTTGGGTTATCAGGTCGACATTCTCGCTGACGATGAGCTTGGTA
>JBJMGO010000215.1:0-3693 GCA_045807825.1 Pyrinomonadaceae bacterium
TATATGGGCGGCGGGCATCAGACGAGGCGAAGGACGATCGTGCGGCGGCAGCGGGTCTACGAGGATTGATCCGCAGTAGATTTCCTTTGACACCTGCACCCAATGAGGCGGAGAATTTAGTTACCTCATTGCAGTGAAAAAGACATTCCCACCAGTAACCATCGAGGGCATAAAAAAGACCCACACCGAGCGTCGCCATGAGATACGCGAGCGGCTGTCGGAGTTTGCGAGTGTTTGGCGTGACGGCAGCGACGAGCATCTTTGGCAGGAGATGGTCTTTTGCTTTTTTACCGGCGGATGCTCGGCACGAATGGGGCTGAATTCGGTTGAGGCCATCCGACCGCTGCTGATGACGGGCACGCAGCCTGAGATCGCATCCGCACTCGTCGGGTCCCACCGGTATCCCAACGCACGTTCAAAATACGTCGTTCACTCTCGCGAATTCCTCCGCGAGCACTGCGACATGCGTCTGCGGGACAAGTTGGCGAGCTTTGACTGCGACCTCGGGCGGCGCGACTGGCTTGTCAGTGAAAAGGGCATCAAGGGGCTCGGCTACAAGGAGGCGAGCCACTTTCTTCGCAATATCGGCTTTCGCGGGTACGCCATCCTCGACAAGCACGTGCTGCGCTGCCTGGCGGAACTTGGAATAATCGAGGACCCAAAGCCACCAAACACGCGTTTGAGGTATCTAACGGTCGAAGAAAAGTTGAAACAACTCACCGATGCCATCGGTATTGACTTTGACGAGATGGACCTGGTGCTCTGGTCGATGAAAACAGGCATGGTCCTAAAGTAGGTTTCTCGCGGGTCTCTCACACCGCCGAGTGGTGCAGGATATGCGGTTGATCTTTCCACGAATGGCCGGGGTTTGCCTTTCTGGTCTGGCATGCCTGGGCTTCGCTGTGACCACTGCACACGTTGCTTTCTCTCAATCGGATCAAGCGGACAACGAGATCCGCGTCTCCATAAAAAAGGCTACTGTGCTCGCCCGTCGCGGCGATCTGCAATCGGCGGAGGGCGCACTAAGAAAGGCACTCGAGACCTCGCCGGCCAGCTTGGATATCAAGGTCGAGCTCGCACTGGTCCTCGTAAAGGAGCACCGCGTTCGCGACGGCTACGACATTGTCTACCCGATCGCTCGCGACGCACCCAAAAACTCACACGCCTTCGCAGTTCTCGGCATGGCATTCCTTAACGGAGGCCGTTTCAAAGATGCGCAGATGCTGTTCCGGAATGCGCTCGAGCTAAACCGCAGGGAGCACCTTGCCTGGGCGGGTATCGGAATGGTCGATTTCTACGAGAACCAGATCGACGATGCCGCGGCCAATCTGCAGGAGGCGATCTTTCACGAGCCCGATGAGCCTGACTACCTTTTGTCGCTCGCGCAGGTGGCGGCACGAGGGGAGCATTACGACGTTGCGGCGGAATGTTATCGCCGATTCCTGCGGATCGCGTCGGACACCGACAAGGAACGCAAAGACAGGATCAAGGGGCTGATCAGCTTCCTTGATTATCTCGGCCGAACACAATCTTTGTATATTGTCCGCGGCCAGCAGGACGCGACCGTTCCTTTCGATCTCGTCGGCAACAGACCCGTCATCGGCTTGAACGTCAACGGCAAAAGGGAGCAGTTAAGGTTCGTTCTCGACACCGGCTCCGGAATCTCGGTCATCTCGTCTCAAACGGCAAAAAAGCTCGGGATCAAGCCCATTTCGCGGGGCGGCATCGCCCGCGGTATCGGCGGGACGGGGAAGTTTGAGATCGTCTACGGCATGTTGAATACCGTCGAAATCGGCGGTGTGGTCGTACGAAACGTGCCCGTCTACATTCGCCCATTCCAGGCGGCGGCAAACGAGGCGGATGGGTATATCGGGCTCTCGCTGATCTCCAAATTCCTGACGACGATCGACTACGGGGCTCACACTTTCGCGCTTACCAAAAAGGACATCGATGTAAAAGATTTCGCCTCCAAGAGCGACATCTCGCTCCCGCTGCGGCTCACCTCCAGCGGATTTTTGAGCGGCGAGGTCGTGGTCGAGGGTGTCGATGCTCCACTGAATTTTATTGTGGATACCGGAGCGAGCATCTCCGTCATCTCAAACGAGGTCGCAAAGCTCGAGAGGGTGAGTACGTTTGCTGATCCCGACCGGCTGCAGGTTGTAGGCTCCGCGGGTGTCGCGAATAACGTCCAGATGTTTCGCCTGCCGAGGATCACGTTTGGCACTCACACTCGACAGGACGTGATGGCGGCCGCCCTCGACCTTGATATCATTAACGAGGCGTCGGGGTTTGAGCAGGCAGGTATCCTCGGCGGCAACTTTTTAAAGAATTACCGCCTGACATTCGACTTTCACAACGCTAAGGTGATCTTTGTCCCGCTCGTACCCGAAAAGCAGTAACGTCCCACTCTAATGAAACTCAGTCTCTATCTCGAAACCTCCGTCGTCGGGGCTTATCTGGACAACGACGACAGCTTTCGCCGCGACCTCACCATTCGCTGGTGGGAGCATGAGATGTCGGAATACAAGGTCTACAGCTCGCTGCTCGTCACCCGCGAGCTTGAGCGAATGACCGAGCCGCACCGCACCGGATACCTAAAGCTTGTCAAGCCATTTGACCAGCTCGACATCACCGAGGAGGCCGCGATCCTCGCCGAGGAATACATCCACCGCGGCATCTTTCACCGCAAGTTCCTCGCCGACGCCATCCACTACGCCCTCGCCTCATTTCACAAGGTCGACTATCTCGTCACATGGAACTTTGGCTACCTCGCCAACGTCCGCAAACAAGCCCGCCTCCGCCTCTTTAACAACGCCACCGGCTTCTTCGCCCCCACCATCGTCACCCCCGAATTCCTTATCCACGCGGTTTAGTATCCCTTCGTCTTACGATGGCAGAAATGAAGGTTTCGCCCTGTTCCGCTTTCCGTTCCGCTTTCGAGTCTTGTTAGATTCGCCATCATAGTACCAAGTCCCTCTTGTGCGAACCCAGCGCTCCACAATTGTTTCGCACCTGGGTGAAACTTCGGGAGCGATCCCCTTAGGTAGACAGGTCTCTACTTCGACATTCCCGATATTGTGGCTCGCTACAGCGCTTAGTACGTGAAATCGGAATCCTACTCTTTCGTACCCGTTCAAATCATCAATGTATTTCTTGCGTTCGTAGTCGTTCTCTCGTTTAAGGCGGGGCGAAAGCATTCCCCAGAGGCTTGAGAAATCACCCGATGAAAACCGCGAATAGAACCGGGTCGCCCGAGCTTGCAGAGCGCGATCTGACTGGCCCCTTGCAGCTGAGAATAGGATCAGCATCACGCAAAGAGTGGTTACAATTTGCTTCAGGAGGAATGGGGTCAGACCTCCGTTTCTGCGATTCTCCACCGATAAAGGATATCGCAACATCGCAGATTTTGAGCTTGTTCTCTTTACGCGGCAAAGCTGGACAGGTACTAATGAACGGTGAAAAAATACGAGAGGATCACTTAGAGGTTGACTGAAAGTCATGAGGGATTTACGCAGTTCATTGTTTCTCTTTTTAGTGATCGGTGGATCGCTGTGTACTGTCGCCCAGGGCCAGAGCGGCGGCGGATATTCTGAATCAAAGCCCTACCAGCCTCGGGTGCAGATTCCTAAGACGCTCGATAAATTGGATGAGCGCAAGTCTTTCATAGCCGGTGCTGCGGTGCCAGCCTCCGCA
>JBJMGO010000216.1:0-3273 GCA_045807825.1 Pyrinomonadaceae bacterium
CCATTGACGACGACGACGTTTGGATAGCAGACCGAGCTCTTTGCGACCTCTACCTGCATATCGCCGCCGTAGATCTCGCAATTGGCACGCTGGATACGAGTGCCGATCGCGATGACAATATTCGAGGTGATGACGTTCGTCCAGCGGTCGGACGCGGGTTTGGACAATAACCGGCCGTCGATCAGCTCGCTTTTGCCGATCTCGTTGCGGTCGTGAGAGTTAAAATTCTTCTGGTTTTTAACGGTGTGCGTGTTCTCTGAAGGAGACTGGTTCATGGGCGAAACTCCTGTAAGGGGGTCAAAAGGGCCAGGGAGAGAGTGTACTTCGTGGACGAAAGATTTTGCCTGTGAGGGCGTTTGTTTGTTAAAAATAGTCTGACACAACGCCGCCCGACTTTTCAAGGTAATTTAATGAAGCTTGCCGAATTGGCTGAAAAAACTTCGTCCACCATCGAGCGCGGAGCCCCGGACCTCGAGATCACGTCGACCGCAGGACTAGATATCGCGGCCGAGGGAGAGGTCACGTTTCTGGCTAACCCCAAGTATTTCCCACAGATAGCGGTTACAAAAGCATCGGCCATTTTCCTTAGTGCGGGCGTCGAGATCGACCGCGATGATATCGCGGTACTTCGCGCTCTCGACGCCTATGTCGCCTACACCGAGGCGATGCGGCTATTTTTTCCGGAGCCGGAGCTGCGGCCGGGCATTCATTCGACCGCCGTGATAGACGCCTCCGCGAGCGTTGATCCAAACGTAGAGATACACGCACATGTGGTCATCGGTGCGAGTGCAAAGATCGCCTCCGGAGTTCGCCTGATGCCAAATGTGACCATATACGCTGGCGTCTCGATCGGTGAGAACACTACGATCCACTCAGGCGTCTCGGTCCGCGAAAACTGCGAGATCGGCTCGCGTTGCATCATTCACAACAACTCCACGATCGGCTGCGACGGCTTTGGTTACGCTCGCACACCTGAGAAACAATGGCTCAAGATACCGCAAACCGGCCGCGTAGTGCTCGAGGACGACGTCGAGATCGGCGCGAATTCATCGATCGATTGTGCCTCCGTCGGCGAGACGCGCATCAAACGCGGCACAAAGATCGACAACCTGGTCCAGATCGGCCACTCCTGTACCGTCGACGAGGACAGCCTCATCTGTGCCCAAACCGGCCTAGCGGGTTCCTCATACATCGGTAAGCGCGTGATACTCACCGGACAGGTCGGCATCGCTGGGCACCTCAAGGTCGGCGACGACGTCGTCATCACGGCAAAATCCGCCACCTCACACGACGTCGAACCGGGCAAGGTGATCTCCGGAATTCCAGCCTTCGACAATCGCGAATGGCTGCGGTCCACTGCGGCGTTTAGAAAGCTAGGTGGGCTTGCCAAGACTGTGCGCGATCTTCAGCGACAGATCGCCAAACTCAAGGACGATGACCGTGACGTCTCTCCTTGAGCCGCGCATCTATCACCATTTCTGTCGACCAGTACAGCTCGGAGACACACCAAACTACGCACGCTATGCCAAACCACAAGGACGCATAATCCCAAAAGCCTTGTCGATGGATCGCTCCAAAATAACCCGTCACGCTGCCGACGGCCAAAAGAGGAATGCACACGATCAGATCGATACCCAATTGTCCCCATGCTTCGCGACTTGAGACGATCACCTTTCGCGGACGTCCGAGTTTCCAGTTGCTCCGCCATACGGGCCCGTAAGCCGTGATGACCACACCGGGGTTGAGCACCGACGGAACTCCGAATATCGCACCGCATTTGGAGCATTCGATGGCATCAACTTCATTCGGAGCCATGCAGACGGGGCACGGTTTGACCTCCTCCGGGTTGTCTTCTGGATTGTGGCTGTGTGATTTCACGGAATGGCCGCACTCATATTACCCGATTTCCAATAACCCAAGATGTAAAGTTCGACGCCTCGGTGTTTGATGGGCTAAAATCGCCCAACAGTGGACAACAAAGAAAAGATCGTCGCCGCCCTGAGCGCCGTCGCCACCATCGCGGCGGCCGTGCTGCATTTCGCGGGAGCGAATGAGGTCCTCGCGTTTATCCTCACGGCGGCAGCTCTCGCTCTATTGGCGATGATCGTCGGTGACGCCACCGAGCAGCTCGGCTCCCGAATGGGACCCGGAGCGACGGGAATTCTCCAATCTGCCCTTGGTAATCTGCCAGAGTTATTTGTTTGCATCTTCGCCTTGCGAGCCGGGCTCTCGACGGTAGTGCAGGCGGCGCTCATCGGCTCGATCCTGGGTAATTCAGTGCTCGTGCTCGGCCTCGCTCTATTCTTTGGCGGTCTTAAGAACGGCACTCAACGCTTCAACTCGGAGCCGCCAAAGATGATCGCCACGCTGATGATGCTGGCGACGGCCGCACTCGTCGTACCCACCCTCGCGCACGAGCTGCACACGCCCGCGGATCCGCACATCAACAGCCTCGACATCTTTCTTGCTGTCGTGCTGCTCGTGCTGATGGTGGCTAGCATTTACTTCAGCGTGAAGGGCGACCCGTCCGTTTCCGCGCCGTCGGAAGACAAGGGCGAGGCCGCGTGGCCGTTGTCCCTGACATTAGGCATGCTGGGCGCGTCCGGAGTCGGCGCGGCATTCGTCTCAGACTGGTTCGTCTCCGCGCTCGAGCCGGCTATGAAGGCGCTCGGCATCTCAGAGGCTTTCGCGGGACTCGTTGTGGTGGCAGTCGCCGGAAATGCGATCGAGAATCTCATCGGCATCCAGCTGGCGTGGCGAAATCAGGCTGACTACGCGGTCAGCGTTATCCTCAACAGCTCTCTTCAGATCGCGCTGGGACTCTTTCCTGTGCTTGTACTGTTGTCTTTTGTGCTCGGAGGAGCGGTGCTCAGCTTTGTTCTCTCGCCGCTGCTCCTCGCGGCACTCCTGCTCTCGGTGATCGTTTCAGCGTTCGTGATCTACGACGGCGAATCCATCTGGCTCGAGGGCCTCGCTCTCATGGGCTTGTATTCGATCGTCGCCGCCGCATTTTGGTGGGGATGAGCAGATTTTAGGTTTTAGATTTCAGATTTTGGATTTCAGGTCCTTTAGAATGTTTCTATGAGCCCAAATCACACCTCAGCCTCCGGCTACGACCTCACACCGCTCAGTAACGAGACCATCAGCAGTCTCGCAAAATACCTCAACGACGAGGAACGCCGCGTTCTACTCAACCACGGCACCGAGCCTCCGTTTTGCGGAACGCTGCTCGACAACAAACTCGACGGCGTTTACGCGTGCAGGCTGTGCGGG
>JBJMGO010000217.1:0-4675 GCA_045807825.1 Pyrinomonadaceae bacterium
CAATTTGCCGCCCCCCACAAAACAAAGTCCTGGCCCCGGTGGAAACGGATCGGTATAGCGACATGGCCGATCCGTATTCCGGGTATGGAAAACCAATTAAATGGTCAGGCTTCAGAATATTGCGCGGCCCCCCCCCCCGCGTCTGTAGCGCGTGCAACAGAGGCCAAATAAAAAGCCGCCTCGCGGCGACTCTTCACTATTTAGTCGGGAAGTTTTCCCTGACCTATAAGTCCCTAAAAACAAATGGCCGGCTCAACCCTGGCTATATCTATGTCTATTCTTTGATGCCGGATATGACAGCTGTGTAGCCTGTGCTACATAACCACCGAAAAAGCCGCCCTGCTGCAACAGGGCGGCCTCTATTTGGCACTGTCGGGACGATTCGCGTTTTGGCAACGGCAGCACCCCACAATGCAGCCGGTGCCATTCTGTCCTCGTGAAGACCGGGGAGGTTGTGATCGGACACGCGAAATGTAGCCCGAATCTGGCCGCTGGTCATATGCTCCCGCTCGGGATATAAAACCACCGCACTACCAGTTGCCGCCGCTACATAAAATAGGTGACACAAATGGCGTGATTTCTGGCATAATGCTCTAAACACGTATTTCATATATGTTGCGGCCGCGGATAATTCTCGTCGACGACCATCGGATCCTGCTTGACGCTCTAAAGAGTTTGGTTGAGCCGGAGTTCGACGTCGTCGGGATGTTTGAGGAATGCCAGCCCATGCTGGATGAGGCGGTTGAGCTTCGCCCGGATGTTGTCGTACTCGATATCTCGATGCCTGTGATGAATGGGCTCTCTGCCGGCGAGCATCTCAAGAAGTTGCTCCCAAAGATCAAGATCATCTTTTTGACGGCAGATCAGGACCTTGATAGTGCTGCCGAGGCTTTTCGAATGGGCGCGTCGGGCTACGTGTTGAAAGTGGCTGCAGGCAAAGACTTGATCCTGGCGATACGCGAAGTGCTGCGCGGCGGGTTTTATGCTTCTCCCGTCTTAACAGAAGGGATGATCGGATCGTTCGTCAAAGCGTTCAAGCAAATGAAAAGCCCGCACAACCTAACGTCCAGGCAAAAAGAGGTCCTAAAACTACTTTCTGAAGGGAATTCGATGAAAGCGATCGCCGAAACCCTTAGTATCACGCCTCGGACCGTAGCCTTTCATAAGTACACGATGATGGAGCAGCTCAACGTCAAGAGCAACGCCGAATTGATAAACTTTGCTCTCTCACACGTCCAGTGATCAGTCCGGCCTTTGAGTGAGATCCCGGTCCTGAAATTCCACCTAAATTTCTTTCGTTTTAATTCAATACACTGTCAAATTTGACAGTATCGCCCCCGTCCCAGAACAGATAGGATACTGGTTGACCCACCCCGGATTTTGCTGAGCAGCCAGCAACGACTAGTTGACATAACAAAATGGCGATGGAACAACGAGATCGATCACGGCGGGTCCGCGTAATGATAGCGGACGACAACAAGGAGATGCGCGAGACTGTGATCCGGCTGCTCGAGAACGAGTATGAGATCGTCGGAGCTGTCGGAGACGGGCGCTCTCTTGTCGCAGAAGCAAACAAATTGGCGCCGGATATCGGTATCGTCGATATCTCAATGCCGATCATGAACGGGATCGATGCGGCCGCCCAGATCAAAAAGGATGGTCTCGCGACAAAGATCATTTGCTTGACGGTAAACGAAGACACCGATTTTGTGCGTGCCGCATTCGAGATCGGAGCCTCAGGCTACGTCGTGAAACGGCAAATGGCATCGGACCTCGAGGTAGCACTGACGGCGGTGCTGGCTGGCAGGAAGTTTATCTCGCCCGGCTGTGGTCTTCCGGCGCTTGCGTCGCTGCGAGATTAACGGCATGGCGTCGCCCAACCCTTATTAGCGTCGAATGTAGGCTGCGATCAGTCCGTCAGGCTCCCTCGCCAAACCACGGTAATCTCTGAGTTGGTCCGGATCGAGAATGAGTTCGATCCGGCCTTCGCGCTCGTCTGAGAGCTTCTGCCAGGCTACTTCGAACCGGCCTTGGTCGCCAGGAGCGTTTGCAAGCAATTTCAAGCGCTTGTTTTCTTCAGTTTGGAAAACTTTGTCCACGTAGGTGGACTGATACCAATCCAGATCGAGGATCGGAGCGATCTCCTTGAGATAATTGTCGAGCCATTCGTCTAGTACGCGCGCTTCCAACTCGGCGCGAGCTGAACGCAAGACTAGCTGTTGACGAGTTGTCAGTCCGACGATGTCAGTTCTCTCGAAATCAACGCGCTGTCTACGAAGTGCGTTCCAGAGACTCATGTAATCGGTGCTCGTATTATTAGAACAAAGTCCGAAGAGCATTAATATCGCCGCGTTCTCCTGCCTGATCATCGGCCGCAGCCACTTCAGATCCTTATTCGCTAACCGGTACCGGTGTTCAACTCTGGTTTCGACCGAGGTGGTTTCGAAGAGGTTCTCCATCTGACACTGAGTATTCGTCGCGAACCCCAGGCAGAACACGAGGCATGTGATCCCAGGCATCAGGCGGAGGCTTTTTATCGTTTTCTCTAAGAACGTCACGGCGGCTGAGCTTTCAAAAGCAGCTTCGATCGAGCAGAGGTGCCGATCGAGTCCGCCCCAAATTAGCATTGAGTTCGGCGAGATATAACTGTCACTTTTTACAGGTCGAGATAACGTTGGACACACAGGACGTGGCCGGCGGGCGGGATCACGGCCAGTCCCGATCCCGCGGTTCGCTTATGGGGAGGAGGGCCTTTTGCCTGAGCGGTGAAGTTGAACAATGCTACTCACGATAAGGCCGCATAAGAAGGTCCGAATCGAAGGGAACGAGCCCAGACAGGAGTTTCGTTCCCTTCGATCTTCCCCCTTGAAAGTCTTCGAATATCGCCCAACTAATTGTCGTCCAACACCGCCTGCCAAGTACGGTCTGGGTTAAAGACATCCATACTTTTGGCAATATCCAAGGTGGTTGGGCCGAGATCCTTTTCGTAAACCACCCCGCCCTGGCTTACCAGGAATGTCTTAACGCCCGTGACCTGATACTGTGCCGGAAAAGCTACAAGGGCAAAGCCGCCGATCATGGCGCCGTTGATGACGAAATCCATTTGGCCGAGCGGAGCTGCGGGTCCTTGACCCTTGAGCACCTTAAAGTAATATCCGTGATAAGGAGACGTCTTGTCGGTGTATCCTTGTGCGATCGCCTTAGCGATCTCTTCGCCGACGGGCCCACCAACTGTGCCGTCAGAATTTCGCCAGGCAAGTCCGTCTTGATGGTCCGGCGTACTGATCACTCGCTGAGCATATTGGTTGACCCTGGCACCGTCGCGCTTTTGGGACGCGTATTCATACTGCGCCTTCACATAATTCCGGCATATGTCGATAGCGTCAAGTTCGTTACGACCCACACGTCGGAAGAGTATCTCCTGTCGACCGGCGGCCGTGTCAAACCGCCACTGTGTTCCAACTTTCACCAACGGCAGCGGAAACGGCCAATTGTCGTCACCGATCGCGAGGAGTACCATGCGGCGATTCCTCTTATCCGGGCTGAGCGTCTTTTTTTCACGTCCCAGCTTGGCGAAATCGGCTGCCACCTGGCGATCGAGGGTGGGTTCGCCGCTATGGATAATGTCGTAGCTGTCAGGCCCGAGGATCTCCGTGAAAGCTGTTTCGTCGAAGTTTTCGGCGGCCGTGATCAGTGCGTCGGCTGCATTCTCGGGCGTAGCGAACAATTTCCCCCCGCTGCCGGCTTGTGCGCTCGCGTTGGACGTGACACTGAGAGAAACCACAAGTGTGAAGGCCGTGGCTACGAGGGCCGACGTAACCATTAATAGGATCGATCTGATGCTAATTATCTTTTTCATACTACCTCCGCCGTCCGCCACCACCACGCGACCCGCCGCCGCCTCCTCCGCCTCGAGACATTCCGCCGCCGCCGCTGCTGCGTGACATTCCGCTTGAACTGCCCCGGGAGCTACCCATGCTGGATTGTCCGCGGGAGCTATTGGATCTTGCGCTTGCGGCGCCGCCTGAGCTGCCGCCAAAGCCGCCAGAACCGCGATCTCCACCGCTCATGCGATTTGAGGCGCTGCCGCCGCCAAGACCGCTGCTCGAGTTTCCGCGGTTGCCACTACCTGCGTTTCCGCGGTCGCCACTACCTGAGTTTCCGCGGTTGCCGCTACCAGCGTTTCCGCGGTCGCCAGCATTGTTTGAACGATCCCCGACCGAGGCACCAGGAGCGTTTCCACGATTACCCGCGCCTGCGTTGCCGCCTCGATCCCTTGTACTCCCGAGGTTGCCGCCTTGGTTTCCAATTTGGTTGCGAGCTCCGCTTTGCCTGTTTTGAAGCGAGTCTCCGCGAGCACTACCGCCAAACTTATTTGCGGTTCCGCGGTCTCCGTACGGAGCGCCGCCGCGATGCGATGGGTTATGCGACCACTTGCCGCCGTTATTGTGACTAACGCGATTACCGTTACCTACGTTGTTTCGGTTGCCGCCGTTGATGTTTGTATTGCGGTTGAAATTGTTGTTTCTATTGATGTTCACATCGCCGCCGCCCCAGCCGCAGCCCCAACCCCAGCCTCCGCCCCAGGCAGCTCCCATCGCCACGCCCAGACCAAAACCGATGACGCCGGCCGCTACAGCCCCGCCGTAAGGCGGGTAGTAGATCGGCGGATACG
>JBJMGO010000218.1:0-4514 GCA_045807825.1 Pyrinomonadaceae bacterium
AGACGCACGCTGTGCGAGATCGGCCGCGACAGGAAGGACAACACTTCGATGAAGACAATGAGCGGCAGGATGTAGAGTGCCGCCGGGGTAAAAGCGATCACCGCCGCCGCGATCGCGGACATCGGACCGAGACTTAGAAACATTATTCCGATCACGACCAGGATCAGAGGGATCGCGAGGAATCCCGCTATTCCGAGGCCGACGTAAAGACCCGTCTTCTTCTCCGGCGGCTTTGTCTCGAGACGGCCGAGACCGATGTTGCCAAGGGACATTGCGACGCTCGGGCGGTTTGCCGCGGCGGCTTGTTGGAACTGCTCGGCCTGGAGCTCGCGATGTTCCTCACGAGAGGCCGCAGGCGTTCCGCTGATAGCGACGGCGCCTGTCGTGCCGTTTCGCCCGAACTGAATGTGATCGCCGTGATTCAGCTTTTGCGTCGTGATCTGCTGCCCATTGACGAACGTGCCGTTCGTGCTGCCGTTGTCGGTGATATAAAACCCGTCAGCACGAGCTTCTATAAAACAATGCTGCTTTGAGGCGATCCGCTCCGTCTCCGGATCGAACCGCACGCTCGACGTCGAGCTGCGGCCGATCGTCAGGAATCCCGTCTCGAGATCAAAGATCTTGCCGGCGAGCGTTCCCGCATCGATCCTTAGCTGTAATTTCATAGGGCAATGATAGGTGCAAACGCCGCGATGTCAACCACGGGCGGGCGCAAAAAGGCGGCTCCTCGTAATTGAAGAAGCCGCCTGGTTTTTATAATCGATCCCCTGTTTTACGACACCGCTCTCAGATGCTCGCGGCCTTCGCGTATATCCAGCTCGAAGGTGCCGGGGTCGACCTTGCGGAAATTCTTGTTTCGGCTCAGGCTTACCGCGATCGAGATAGTCGGATTGTTGCCATTGAACTTAAAACCACCTACAATGAGCAAATTGTATAGCTCGTTGACGTGCAAGGGCCCACCGGTCTCACGCAGCAGGATCTTACATGCCTGTGTGATCGTCCGGTCTGAAAATCGATTGCTGATAGGCTCGCGCACAGAATCGATCGACGGAATGGATCGGTGCGGGCTGATATACGCCACCGGCTCGCGCCGGTACGGCCGGGATCCCGCATCATGTCCCGACGCACTGTCGTCCTCGATAGAGATCGACCGACCGATATTCATTGACCTTCCGCCGCGGGTTGCCACGAGGAGACTGTCGATGGCCTTCATCGTCGATTGAGCACTTGTTTCAAGTGCATGGATCTCGAGCCTTAAACTGTCGACCTCGGCCTCCGTGTCGCGGAGCCGGGCGATCAGGCGGTTCTGAGCATTCCGTGTTTGCTGCAGACTCTGCTCAAGGGTTGCTATAAGGTTTTCGTCTAACATATTGAAGACAAAGGAACTAGAGACATGCTGCGACTGCCGTAAAATTGTGATCGAGGTCGTTTGTAGGGGTTACTTGTTTCGCTCCGTGACGTACGCGGCGATGTCTTCCAAGCACAGACGATACTCTGTTTCTGGCAGAATGGCAAGGTTTTTTATCGATTGCTTAACGTGGGTGGTGAGGCGGTGTTTAAGGACGTCTACGATCCCATGTTCCTTAAGCAGTGCCTGCAGCTCGCGGCGGGTGAGGGCCTTGTACTCGCCATTGAGCATGACCTGCTCGAGTTTGGGGCGCAGAGCTGGAGCCTTCTGGAGCAGGTAGATGAGAGGCAGCGTGAGCTTGCCCTCGAGGAGGTCAGAACCCGCGGCTTTGCCCAGTGTGTCGGAGTCAGCGGTAACGTCGAGGACGTCGTCGGCGATCTGGAAGGCGATGCCGAGATCCAACCCAAATCCGCGCATCGCTGCCTTGAGCTCTTCGTTGCCTCCGGCAATGATCACGGCGATCTCGCAGCAGGCGGAGAAGAGATAGGCGGTCTTTCGGAGAAGGATGTCGAGGTACTGATCCTCGCTTATATCGAGCCGGCCGATCTGCGTGAGCTGGATCAGCTCACCCTCGGTCATCTTACGGGTGAGGTTTGTGAGAATGTCGAGGATCTCAAGCGAACGCTCCTTGAGACTGGTCTCGAAAGCCGACATATACAGCCAATCGCCCATGAGAACGGCGGTCTGGTTGCCGAAGCGTGCATTGACCGACGAGCGGCTCCGACGAACATCGGCATTGTCGATGATGTCGTCGTGAACGAGCGTCGCGGTGTGGAGCATCTCCATCACGGTCGCAAGGCGGATGACGGGGTCGCTCGAGCCGTCGCCGCCGCAGGCGAGGTTTGTCAGAATAACCAGCGCCGGCCGCAGGCGCTTACCGCCGGAAGAGCGTAGGTAATCTCCGAGGTAGTTGATGACCTGGATATTCGAAGACGCCTGGCGCTCGAATTCATCCTCGACGAGCTGCATCTCCCGGCCTATGAGGCCGAAGACGCGTCGCATAGCATGGGCGGTTTCTAGTTCCCTCTTTGCGGCCGAGAATCTTTGCACTAGTTGCGGTAGTTGTCGAAAGTCATGTCGATGCCGAAGTCCTTGGCTTTGAGGCCGGCAATCACCTGCTGGAGAGTGTCGCGGTCCTTGCCGGAGACTCGGACGGTCTCGCCCTGGATCGACGCCTGGACCTTGTACTTCTCATCCTTGATGAACTTGACGACCTCTTTGGCTTTCTCAATGGGGATTCCCTGCTGGACCTTTACGACTTGCCGGACAGTGCCGCCCGCGGCGGGCTCCACTTTTTGGTAATCCAGCGCCTTGAGCGAAACGCCGCGCTTGAGGAGCTTGCCCTGCAGAATGTCGTTCATGTTGCGAAGCCTTGTCTCGTCCTCGGCCGAGAGCATAAGATCCTTGCCCTGCAGCTCGACCATCGCCCGACTTCCTTTAAAGTCGAACCGCTGCGAAACCTCTTTTGTAGTTTGATTGATCGCGTTCGTGACCTCGGCGTAATCGGTCTTGGACACGATGTCGAATGAATTCTCTTTCGCCATAAGCGGATATTTTACCGCAGAGACGCGGAGACGCAGAGGTTAGGAAGGCGAAACCACAGATGAACACAGATACACACAGATACCAATCCGATCATCTACGATCTGAGTTCATCTGTGTTTATCTGTGGTTCAATTTCTTTCCAGCCTAATTCAAAGTCAGCCCGAAGAAGTCGAGGAAGTTTTGCGTTGTTTGATTTGCGAATGAGGGCATTTCGACGTCGATGTATTCGGAAAGAAATTTTGAGGTGTCGACCACGCGTGCGGGTTCGTTGCGTTCGCCGCGAAACGGCTCAGGCGTGAGGAACGGACAATCGGTCTCGACGAGCATTTTGTTGAGCTGCATCACCTCGGCGACCTCGCGGAGCTTTTCGGCGTTCTTGAAGGTCACATTCCCTGCCCACGAGATCAGGAAGCCGAGCGGCACGACCGCCTGGATCATCTCAATTGTCCCTCCAAAGCAGTGCATGATGCCGCCTTTGAAGTCATCGCCCTGACACTCGGCTTCGAGGATCTCGATGGTCTCATCGTTCGCCTCGCGGCTGTGAACTATGATCGGCAAGTCGAGGCTTCGTGCGGTTCGGATTTGGCGGCGGAAGACCTCCATCTGCACGTCACGCGGGCTATGATCGTAGTGAAAATCAAGCCCGATCTCACCCCACGCGATGACCTTATTACTGGACTTCACAAGCTCGATCAAGTGCTGCTCGGCGGCATCGTCATAGAGCTTTGCATCGTGCGGGTGAACGCCGACGGATGTGTAAACCTTTGGGTATTTCTCAGCAACGGCAACTGCTCTTTTGAAGTCATCACTGTGCGGATCGCCCGTACCAATGTTCAACATCAGCGCCACGCCGGCGTCCAGCGCACGCTGCACCACCTCGTCGCGGTCGTCGTCGTATTCCTTGCTGTCGATGTGACAGTGCGAGTCGATCAGGATCATTAAGGAAATTGTATCAGGCGACAAGCAAAGGCACCTTTACGCGGATCGAGTCGAAGAATCGATCAACGAGTACTTCGAACTCTGGACAGTAGTCGGACGACTTAAAGCTGGCGGACATGACGATCAGTCGATCATTGAGGAGGAAGATGCGAGCGAACATTCGGTTGCCGTCCTCGAGATATGTGACCTGTTCGCCGCGGGTGCCTTCATATTCGACATCGTGCTTCTCAATAAGCTGCGTTCTGGCGGTGAGAGCCGTGACGGCGATCTGGTCGACGATGGTCTCGGTATTGCGAGGGTCGAGCTGCTTGTCGAGCTGTTTGATGACGACGCTGAATGTGCCGGTCGTGGTCAGAGCGTGGATGGACTGGACCTCGCCGGTCGCCTCGTCCTTGACCTCGAATGCTTTCGCCGGCATAAGGACGCGAAGGTCCTTGACCGCGACGCTCGTCCATACGGAGTCATCGGAGAGGATCGGCAACTTATCAGCCGTCGACTGTGCGTAACAGCCGGCGGCGAAAACTAGAGCAATTAACGACAGGACGGGGACAATAAGGGCTTTACGTGTCACTTACTTCAAACGGGCTCCTATTTTGACTTCCTCCTTAAATGTTGCGATCGC
>JBJMGO010000219.1:0-3072 GCA_045807825.1 Pyrinomonadaceae bacterium
GGGGACGAGAGGTTTTACCCCGCAAGTGTCGTTAAGCTCTTCTATCTCGCCGCGATAGAACGCGAGCTCGAGGACAAGCAGGTCACTGATACTCCCGAACTCGAACGGGGCATTCATGACATGATCGTGAGCTCCTCAAACGAGGCGACACAGTATATCCTCGACGTGATCACCGGCACGTCTAGTGGAGCGGAGTTGCCTCCAAAGGAATTCTCGGTTTGGCAGTATAAGCGCAACCTTGTGAACCGTTGGTTCTCACGCCTCGGTTATGCGAATATCAATGTCGATCAAAAGACATTTTGCGAGGACGCCTACGGTATCGAGCAGCAGTCACGCGGCTACAATGGCAGCAATCGCAATGCGTTGACAACGAATGCGACCGCACGGCTTTTGTCGGAGATAGTTCTTGGACGTGTCAATACCCCCGAGCGCACCGCTGCCATGATGACGCTGCTAAGCCGTGACTGGTCAAAGCCGTCTACCGACCTAGATGATCAGCCGACCGGATTCACAGGGCGAATGCTGATCGAGAGAAAATTAGTCGGTACGCGCCTCTGGTCAAAAGCCGGGTGGACAAGCACGGAGCGGCACGACGCCGCCTACGCCGAGACGCCAGAAGGGCTCAAATTCGTGCTTGTTGTTTTTACACGTGGTCATGCAAACGACCGCGACATCATTCCAACGATCGCCGGTAAGATCTACGATGCGCTGGCAAGAAAATAAATCATGAGATCAAAAGTCATCCTATTCGCACTCGTCCTCACACTCTCGGCCGCAGCCTTTGGCCAGATCTCCTACAAACAGCCGCCGAAGGAGATCATGGACGTGCTGAATGCACCGCCGATCCCCACGACAACGATCTCGCCGGCACGCGATAAGATCGCGATGCTCGAGCCGCAACGCTATCCGCCGATCACTGAATTAGCGCAGCCGATGCTAAGAATTGCGGGCCTGAGGATCAACCCGAATACAAACGCGCTGCATCGAGAGATCTACTCGACAAAGCTGACGCTCAAAAATATTTCGGATGGCAAGGAGATGGCAGTCGCTCTTCCCGCGGGTGCCAAGATCTACGCTCCGGAATGGTCGCCAGACGGCAAGCACATTGCACTCGGCAACATCACGGCCCCGGGGGTCGAGCTTTGGATCGTCGATACGGCGACCGGCAAGGCGACAAAGGTGAAGGGTGTCGCGATCAACAATACGCTCGGCGGCTTTAGCTGGAGCGATCAAAATACCATCGCAGCAAATCTCGTCCCAACAAAACGCGGCATGGCTCCTCGGTACGAGAACGTCATGCCCGATCAGCCCGCTATCCAGGAGACGACCGGCAAACGCGGTGCGGTCGTGACCTACGAGGACCTGCTCCAGAGTCCCAACGACGAGAAGCTTTTTGAGTACTACTGCACGTCCCAAATCGCGCTGATAGACGTAAGCGGTAAGGTCAGGACGATCGGTGAGCCGGCCATTTTTGCAAATTTCGACCTCTCGCCCGACGGCAAGTACGTGCTCGTCTCAAAGGTCCATCGGCCATTCTCTTATCAGTTCCCGTACGAGCGTTTTCCGCGGCAAGTCGAGGTTTGGGACATCAGCGGCAAGTCCGTCACAACCATCGCTGACATTCCTCTGCAGGATGCCCTGCCCAATGGCGGCGTGCAGGTTGGCCCTCGCAACGTCGCGTGGATCCCGACTGAGAACTCGACCCTCATCTGGGCCGAGGCACTCGACGGCGGCGATCCGCGAAAAAAGGTCACACCTCGAGATCGACTCCTCACGCTATCAGCACCTTTCAACGGACAAGCCGCCGAGCTGCTCAAGGTTGAAAATCGCCTTCAGGGACGGCCGCTGTTCGGTGAGAAGGGCGGGCTGATGTGGTTCGCAGACTCAAACCGCGAGACACGCCACCGCCGCATTTTTGTCACCGATTATCACAACCCCTCACAGGTCAAGATGATCTCCGACCTCAACGAAAACGACCGCTACAATGAGCTCGGTCAGCCGGTGATGAAGGAGCTGCCCAATGGGTCGAGTGTGATCCGGCAGGAGTCGAGTGTGATCCCGCAAGACGGCGATGACATTTATTTAACTGGAACCGGAGCAACACCGCAGGGCGATCGTCCCTTCCTACGGCGGTTAAATCTAAGCACCCAAAAAACCGAAGAGATGTTCCGCTCTTCGTCTGACAAGTACCAGTCCTTCGTTGCATTTGGAGCAACAGGGCCAGCGAACCTCATTATCCGAAGTGAGTCACAAACGGAGCCACCGAATCTGCTAATGCAAACATACTGTCACCCAACGGCTGATTGCCCGAAGTTCAGTTCGACGACAATCACAAAATTCACGGACCCAACTCCTCAACTTCGCGGCATAACAAAGCAGCTAGTCAAATACAAACGTGCGGACGGCGTCGATCTTTCGTTCACGCTTTACCTGCCGCCAGGATACAAGGCGGGAACGCCGCTGCCGACAGTTGTGTGGGCGTATCCGCTGGAGTTTAACGACACTTCGACTGCAGGTCAGGTGAGTGGCTCGACGAATCGATTTACCCAGATCACCGGGTACTCTGAGCTGTTCTTTGCACTCGAGGGATACGCAGTTCTCGACAACGCGACGATGCCCATAGTCGGGGATCCGCAGACGATGAACGACACGTTCGTTGAACAGATCGTCGCGTCCGCCAAGGCGGCGATCGACAAGGCCGTTGAGATGGGTGTCACCGATCGCGATCGCGTGGGCGTGGGCGGTCACAGCTACGGAGCTTTTATGACGGCGAATCTGCTCGCTCACAGCGATCTTTTCCGTGCGGGCATCGCACGCAGTGGTGCGTACAACCGGACGCTGACTCCATTCGGTTTTCAAAACGAGCGGCGTACATTCTGGGATGCTCCGCAGCTTTATGAAAAGGTCTCGCCATTCTATTACGCCGACAAGATCAAGGCACCGCTCCTGATGACGCATGGCGAGGCAGATGACAACACAGGAACGTATCCGATCCAGTCCGAGCGCCTGTTTGCTGCGATCCAGGGTCTTGGCGGCACGGCCAGACTCGTGATGCTGCCATTCGAGGCACAC
>JBJMGO010000220.1:0-11072 GCA_045807825.1 Pyrinomonadaceae bacterium
CCAGGGCACTGCTAAGGTCACTCCATCACCTGAAAAAGAAGACGACATCATGGATTTCCTCCGGCGTCAGATGGCCCAACGGCCGATCTATGGTGTCGGCAGCGGCTTTATCGTTGATAGGACGGGCTACATTCTCACCAACGCTCACGTCATTGACGGGGCGTCGCGCATTACAGTAAAGCTCGATTCGGGTGAGGAATTTCCCGCGACAGTCCTTGGCTCTGACGACGAGACAGACCTCGCGGTCCTCAAGATCGACGCCAAAAAGGACCTGCCATTCCTAAAATTCGGCAATTCAGAAAAAGCCGAAGTCGGGGATTGGGTGCTCGCCATCGGTTCGCCGTTTGGTCTTACGAAAACCGTGACAGCGGGAATCATCTCGCAAACGCGGCGAGAGACTCCGTACGCGACTGCATTCCAGCGTTTCATCCAGACGGACGCGGCCATCAACCGCGGCAATTCGGGCGGCCCGCTCGTCAATATGGACGGCGACGTTATTGGCGTGAATTCTCAGATCGCAACCTCGACCGGCGACTACAATGGCGTCGGCTTTGCGCTTCCCTCGCACGAGGCGGAGAATGTCTACAAGCAGATCTCGACCACGGGTAAGGTCCGCCGCGGCTATCTAGGCGTGCTCCTCGATAGCGTCAAAACTGAATACGCCGCCATCTACGGCCTCAAAGATGCGGGCGGTGCGATCGTCACCGACGTACGCGATAAAAGAGGCCCGGCCGGTGCAGCCGGCATCGAGGTAGGTGACGTGATCACCGAGGTGAATGGCCAGAAGGTGGATAGTGCTCAGGACCTCATTTCGAAGATCGCGACGGCCGG
Source organism: Pyrinomonadaceae bacterium (assembly GCA_045807825.1). Taxonomy (GTDB): domain Bacteria; phylum Acidobacteriota; class Blastocatellia; order Pyrinomonadales; family Pyrinomonadaceae; genus OLB17. The sequence continues at coordinate 832 of JBJMGO010000220.1, forward strand.
CCCCGATTCGAGCATTGCGGTGGGCTACTTTCGCGAGGTAAACGGCAAAATGATGCCGATGAACACTACGATCAAACTTGGGGAGCGTCCGGCGAGCCGCGACTCTAACGACTTTAACCAGCGGCGACCGCTGCCGGTCGAGCCGAACAAAGAATCAAAGCCCTTTGGCCTGACACTTGTCGAAATGACGCCGGCTCTTGCCACCACAGCCAAGCTCGACGGCCAAAAAGGTCTACTCGTAAAGGAGATCAGTCCAACAAGCTTCATTGCGGACGTTCGTACCTCGAATGGCAACGCGGCCCTAAGCGAGAACGACCTCATTCGTAAGATCAACCGAGTTGCCGCGACAGATCTCAGATCTTTTAATGAGGTGGTCAATAAACTTAAGCCTGGAGACCCCGTCGTCATGGAGGTCGTTGTTTACAATCCCGCGACCGGAACTCCGCAGCTCAAGATCGTGCAGTTCACGGTTCAATAACTTATGGCAAAAGCTACAGCCGCGCGTACTGCGACAAAGGCGGCACCAAAGAAATTTCATAACTACATAGGCGGCCAGTGGGTCGCCTCTTTGTCTGGCGAGTTGTTTGAGAATGTGAATCCGGCTGACTCGGCGGACATTGTGGGCCGTTTCCCTAGATCGACCGCCGATGACATGAATAACGCCATCGCCGCGGCAAAAGAAGCTGCGCGTCGATGGCGTCTCACTCCGGCTCCCAAGCGGGCCGAGATACTTTTTCGCCTCGGCGAGATCCTGCGAGCGAACAAAGACCGCTACTCGCAGGACATGACCCGCGAGATGGGCAAGGTCCTCAAGGAAACCGGTGGCGACGTGCAGGAGGCGATCGATTGCACATATTTTACGGCGGGTGAGGGCCGACGCCTGCACGGGTTTACGACGCCCGCGGAGATGCCTGACAAATTTGCGATGTGCGTGCGTCAGCCGGTGGGAATTTGCGGACTGATAACCCCATTCAACTTCCCGATGGCGATCCCGTCGTGGAAGCTCATCCCGGCTCTCGTCTGCGGCAATACCGTCGTGCTCAAATCCGGCGAGGACGTGCCGCTCTCATCGCTCAATCTCGTAAAGGCCTGCGAGCAAGCTGGAATTCCGCCGGGCGTAGTAAATCTGATCAATGGACACGGCGAGGACGTTGGTCCGACTCTCGTCGGCCACAAGGACGTGCGGCTCATCTCATTCACCGGCTCCACATCAACCGGCAAGATCATCGCCGAGCAATGCGCCCGCGAAAACAAGATCGTCAGCCTCGAGATGGGCGGCAAGAACGCCATCATCATCATGGATGACGCCGATCTCGAGAATGCAGTCGAGGGCTGCGTCTGGGGAGCCTTCGGCACGAGCGGCCAGCGCTGTACCGCGTCTTCACGGCTCGTTGTTCACAAGAAGGTTTACAAAAAATTCTCCCAGATGCTGGTTGATCGTGTAAAGGGGCTTCGTGTCGGCAACGGTCTAGATCCCAAGACTGACGTCGGGCCTGTCATCAATCAGCAGGCGATGGACAAGATCCTCGGCTACATCGAGATCGGCAAGATCCACGACAGGGCCACACTTGCGACGGGCGGCAACGCTCTCGTGAAAGGCCAATATTCAAAGGGTTACTTCATCGAGCCGACGGTGTTCACCAATGTGAAGCCGGGAATGCGGATCGAGCAGGAAGAGATCTTTGGACCTGTAACGTGCGTCATCCCGTTCTCTACGCTGGACGAGGCGATCGACATCGTCAATGGTGTCCAGTACGGCCTTTCGTCAGCTATCTACACGCAGGACGTGAACAACGCTTTTCACGCGATGCAGGAGCTGTACACGGGAATTTGCTACGTAAACTCCGCCACCATCGGTGCCGAAGTCCATTTGCCCTTTGGCGGCACAAAAGCGACCGGCAACGGCCATCGCGAGGCGGGCACTCAGGTCCTCGACATATTCAGCGAGTGGAAATCGCTCTACATCGACTACAGCGGCAAACTGCAGCGTGCCCAGATCGATCAGGTCGAGGTGCCTTAGGAGAAGAGCGGCCGAGAGCGTCAGAACTCTGAAACGTCCCTCGGCGTGTTGCTCGTATGGTCGAGAGACGCTGCAGCCCGCTGTTGGCAATTCTCTATCAGGATCTCGAGCCCTTCCTCAACGAGGACAGAGAGATCATCGGATCTGCAAATCTCAAATGCTCGCTTGATGAGCTCGTCGTCTAAAGATACGGTCAATTCCATCATTGGTTGTATATCATACGCAATCGCAGATGCCATCTTCAGTGACAGTATCTAAAGCCCGCGAGGTCCTAAAACACCGCTTCGGCTACGACTCCTTCCGCGACAAGCAGGAGGAGATCATAGGGTCCGTCCTATCGGGCAAGGATTGCATGGTCCTCATGCCAACCGGCGGCGGTAAATCGTTGTGCTACCAGATCCCCGCCTTGCTGCTCGACGGCCTGACGATCGTCATCTCACCGCTTATCGCATTGATGAAGGACCAGGTGGACGCACTGCGGGCGAATGGTGTTGATGCGGCTTTTTTGAATTCAACTCAGACAACATCGGAGCAGGTCAAAGTATTCAAAGCAGCCCGCAGCGGCGAGCTCAAGCTGCTCTACATCGCACCTGAGCGGCTGCTGCAAAGTGGGGATCAATTTCTCGATTTTTTGCATAGTATCAAGGTCAGCCTATTCGCGATCGACGAGGCGCACTGCATTTCGAGCTGGGGGCACGATTTCAGGCCCGAGTATCTAAAACTCGCGAGACTCAAGCAGGAGTTTCCAAACATTCCGGTGATCGCACTTACCGCGACGGCGGACAAGCTCGTGCGCAAGGACATCCTCGAGCGGCTCGATATTCAGGACGCCGAGAGGTTTGTCTCGAGCTTTAACCGCCCCAACATCTTTTACACCGTTGAGCCTAAGCGAAAGTCGTTCGATCGCCTGCTCAATTATCTTCGCGACAAGCGCGACCAGAGCGGGATCATCTACTGCCTGAGCCGCGCATCGGTTGATAATCTCGCCGCGGACCTGCGCGAGGAGGGTTACGATGCCCTCGCATATCATGCAGGCCTCAGCAAAGAAGATCGTGAAAAGAATCAGCGGCTATTCATCAACGACGAGGTAAAGATCGTCGTCGCGACGATCGCATTCGGCATGGGCATCGACAAGTCGAACGTGCGGTTCGTCATCCACATGGACCTGCCGAAGAATATTGAGAGCTATTACCAGGAGACCGGCCGCGCGGGTCGTGACGGGCTTGAGAGCGAGGCGCTGCTGTTTTTTACCTGGGCGGACGTGACAAAGCTCAAGAGCTTTGCCGAGGTCGAGGGCAATGCGCAGCAGTCGCAGATCATGCTCAAAAAGCTCGACCAGATGGGCGAGTTTGGCGATCTGCGTACATGCCGCCGCAAGTTTTTGCTCAACTACTTTTCCGAGGGATCCGAGGAGAACTGCGGTAAGTGCGACAACTGCACGACGGCCATCGAAACCTTTGACGCGACGATAGTCGCGCAAAAAGCGTTAAGTGCCGTTTATCGTACGGGTCAGCGTTTCGGCATCTCGTATCTCATTGACCTGCTTCGCGGCTCGCAGGCCGTGCGTGACGAACACAAGAACATCAAGACCTACGGCGTCGGGAGCGACATCTCAAAGAATGATTGGTTCGATCACTTCAAAGACCTGATCGCGCGCGGGTACCTCGTTCAATCTGTCGGCAACTACCCAACGCTTCAGCTCACGGAAAAAAGCGCCGACGTACTCGCCGGCCGAGTAAAGGTCGAGCTGACAAAGGCCCGCGTGAGAGAGCAGCGTGCCGGCAAGCTCGCGCCCGCCGACACCACATACGAGCAGCCCTTATTCGAGGAGCTGCGGCGTCTGCGTGCGGTGATCGCACAGGCCGAGAATTTACCGCCGTACATCGTATTTTCGGACGCGACGCTGATCGAGATGGCGACGTGGCTGCCGCTCACCGATGACGACATGCGGCGAATAATGGGTGTCGGCGACGTGAAGATGCAGAAGTACGGACGTGACTTCCTCGCGGAGATCCGCAAGTACTGTTCACGTCTCAACCTGGAGTCCCGCTCCGGCCTCAAAGCCTCCAGCCGCGCCCGTAAACGCCGCACGCGAAAGCCCGAGGGCCGCAGCACGTTTGAGATCTCGCTGGATCTTTTTCGTGAGGGCAAGTCGATCCAGGAGATCGCCCGCATTCGTGATCTAGGCGTCAGCACGATCGAGGGTCACCTCGCTTTATTCATCCCGGCAGGTAAGATCGCCCTTGAGGAATTAGTGTCGACAGAAAAGGTGCCAACCATTCGTGAGGCAGTCTTCAAGCACGGCACCGCAGCTCTGGGGCCGATCAAGACAGACCTCGGTGAGCAATTTACATATGGCGAGATCAGGGCCGTAATTGCCTCTATGCAATGAGAGATGGGGAGGATGTTAGATCTCGGATACTAGATGTCGGCCGTGCGGAGTTGATATGGGAGATGAAGGTATAAAGAGCCATCGTGATTTGATCGCTTGGCAAAAGGCGATGGATCTTACCGTAAGCGTGTACGAGGTGAGCAAACAGTTCCCACGCGACGAACTCTATGGCCTAACCTCTCAGATCCGCCGCTCATCCTCGTCAATTGCAGCCAATATCGCGGAAGGACAGGGACGCCGGCTCGCCCGCGAGTTTCACCAGTTCCTTGGCACGGCGCGAGGGTCACTACTGGAGTTGGATACCCACGTTGAACTGGCCTTTAGGGTCAGTTATATTGATGATAAGCAACATATCGAGCTACGGGAGAGGATCAACGAGGTAGGTCGAATACTCAACGGCCTCATGAGGGCCATCAACCCAAACTAGGATCCAACCTCTAGTATCTAACATCTAATTATGAAGATCGGTTTACCAAAAGAGATTAAGGACAATGAGTACCGCGTCGGCCTCACGCCCGCGGGTGTACAGGCACTGACGCAGGCGGGCCACGAGGTTTTTGTGCAAAAAACCGCGGGTGAGGGCTCGGGCTTCCCTGATGAACAGTACGTCAAGGCCGGCGGCAAGCTGCTCGATACGGCTGACGAGATCTGGCAGACAGGCGACATGATCGTCAAGGTCAAAGAGCCAGTCCAGCCGGAGTACGCCCGGATGCGGGAGAATCAGCTTCTCTTCACGTACCTTCATCTAGCTCCCGAATTTGAGCTTACAAAACAGATGCTCGACCGCAAGGTCACCGGCGTCGCCTACGAGACGATCACAGATATACACGGCAAGCTGCCGCTCCTGACGCCGATGTCAGAGGTCGCTGGTCGAATGTCGGTCCAGGTCGGTGCCACGTATCTCGAAAAAATGAACGGCGGCAAAGGCGTCCTGCTCGGCGGCGTCCCCGGAGTTCCGGCGGCCAATGTTCTGATCATAGGCGGCGGAATCGTCGGTACCGAGGCGGCAAAGATGGCCGTTGGGATGGGTGCTCGTGTAACGATCCTTGACCGCGACCTCAATCGTCTGCGTCAGCTAGACGATATCTTCCTCTCCAAAGTGCAGACGATGGCCTCGTCACGCTACGCGATCGAGGAGTCTATCGCACACGCGGATCTCGTGATCGGTGCCGTTCTCGTTGTGGGCGCCGCAGCTCCAAAGCTGGTCACGCGCGACATGCTTAAACTCGTGCCGCAGGGCTCGGTTCTCGTCGATGTCGCCGTCGATCAGGGCGGCTGCTTTGAGACGACACACGCGACTACGCATTCGAACCCGACATATTACGAGGAAGGCGTACTTCACTATTGCGTTGCCAACATGCCCGGTGCCGTGCCGAGGACGTCGACTTTCGCTCTGACGAACGCGACCCTGCCGTATGCCCTCGACCTCGCTAATAAGGGCTTTGAACAGGCGATCAAGGACGACGCGGGTCTCCGCGAGGGCGTCAACACCTACGCCGGCAAGTTGACCTATGAGGCCGTTGCGACATCGCAAAACCTCGATTACACGCCGCTTAACAGCCTGATCAAGGCTGCGGCGGCTTAAGCCGAAGTCGTCAGATATCAGATGTCAGATGTTAGTTAGGATGTCAGCGGTGACATCCGGCATCTAACATCTGGCATCTTTCCTTTTTATGTACGAGTTTGCAGTCACACCGGCGGTAACGCAGCTTAGACGGCCTGGGGTAACGATCACCGAGGTTGGGCCCGGGAGTGTGGGTGAGGAGATCGAGCTCACTCCCGGCGACCGTATCGTCAAGGTGAATGGCCGTCCGGTTCGTGATTATCTCGATTTTCGATTCCAAACCGCCGGCGAGACAGAGCTGACGTTCCAGGTCCGCAAAGCGGAGGGCGAGATACTCGAGATCGAATTCGACCGAGATGAAGGCGAGGACCTCGGGCTGCATTTTGAGCAGATCGTGCCGCGGCAGTGTGCCAACGAGTGCATCTTCTGCTTTTGCAAAGGCAATCCGCAGGACGCTCGGCCGTCGTTGTTTGTGAGGGATGAGGACATCCGCCTTTCATTCCTCTACGGCAACTACACGACGCTCTCATCGATCACTGATGACGAGATGAAGCGCATCGTCGAGCAGCGGTTATCGCCGCAGTACGTCTCGGTTCACGCGACAGACCTGAAGACACGTGCGTATCTGCTAGGTGTTGACGAATCACGGGCTGACATCTCCGGCAAGCTCAAATTACTGCTCGACAACGATATCGAGATCCACGCGCAGGTCGTGCTTTGTCCGGGGATCAATGATGGAGCGATCCTCGAGAAAACACTTCGCGACCTCGCCGCCCACTATCCAAAGGTCATCTCCACCGCCGTCGTCCCCGTCGCCCTCACCCGCTACAATACCGACGAACGCCTCACCCGCGTCACGCCCGAGTTTTGTCAGCGAACTATCCGTCAGATTGAGAAGCTGCAAAAGGAATTTCGCCGCACTCTTGGGACGACATTCGCCTTTCTCGGCGACGAGATCTACATCAAAGCCGGGGCCGATATCCCTTCGCGACGCCACTACGGCGAATACCCGCAGATCGAGGACGGCGTCGGCATGGTGCGGAGCTTTTTGAATGGCTTTGAGAAGCTCTTGTTAGGACCGCCTGCGGTATCTGGTGCTTCAGCGAGAGTTTCCACAACGAATACCCGCACGCGAGCCGCGGCCGTTGTCCCACAGGTAGCAAATTTCCATGTTCAACCGCCCGCTACCGCAGCTGATTCTGACCTCGTCGGCACGATCCTCACCGGCGAAATGTTTGCCCCGATCCTCAAAGAGCAGATCGATCGGTACAACGCATCACGGGGCACGAAGCTCACCGTGATGGCTGTACCGAATACCTACTTTGGCGGGGACGTCTCCGTCGCCGGCCTGCTCACAGGTCAGGACCTCATCGCAATGAAGGACAAGATCGTCGGCGATTTCGTCATCATTCCGCGCGTCACGATCAAATCCGACGAGCCGATCTTCCTGGACGGAATGACCTACGAAACCCTGAAGCGCCAATTCAATGTGCCCGTCTACGACCTCGACACCGACGGTCTCCTCGACCTACTAAAGTAAAAAAGGCGGACCCTTTGAGGTCCGCCTTTCATTACCGCACCGTCTTAGATCAGCCGCGATTAAAGTTGTAGATGATCACTCCAGTGACCTTTACAGGTACGCCAGTTAGCAGTGTCGGAGTGAACCTCGCCCTACGCGCCGCCTCAACGGCTGCGGGTCTTAGTAGCGGATTCCCGTTAACAGCGGTCGCTGAAATCACCTTGCCCGTTTGGTCCAAAAGTACTTGAACAGTGACTTGCCCTTGAGCCCCGACGGCCTTGGCCGTGGCGGGATAGATCGGAATAGGCAAACTGACAGCTTTGCCGTTTAGCACGCTCGCGATGCGCGGGACCTTCGGCTCAGGCTTCTTGATGGAGGGCGGAGTTCCCTCATCAGGCTCTGCAGACGCAGTGGGCTGAATGATCAGGCCGTGTCCGTCGCTACCGGTCGCCCCAGATCCGTCACGACTGGTGTCGACGCCACCAGCTGGATTCGTATCTCTGTTACCAATCACGAATCGTCCAGAGTCCGGTATCGATAGATGTGTATTCGGCGTTGTTGAGATCGCTGTCGGCACATTATGCGTGTCATCCACACGAGCCATTGCGATCTCGCGCGTTGGCAGAGTGCTCGACTGCTGTGTCCTTGCCATTGGCTGCCGGGGCTGCGGCTGTTCGGGGACGACCGCCGCCATTTCGACGGGGGCGATCAGCTCCGCCAATTCGATACTGGCGTTCATTGAATAGTCGTCGGCAAAGATGCTAATGACAACGGCTGTGAGAGAGAGGACGCCCATCACGAGCGTCGAAACGACGAAATACTTCCTGCGGCTGCGGACGGCACCTGCCGGCTCCGACTCGACCAATCTGTCAAACATAAGATCCTCCTCAAAGCGTCGGTGCCAGCCGCTCGTTTGTTTAGACACCGTACCGAAGGTTTTGTTCCGTCCGTGTCCCTGTACACGAGAATACAAACGCTGTTTTGGCTCGCTGCTACGCTTTCCGAGGCCACAGATGTACTCAGGTGCGGCTGCGGCTTTCTATGGAAAGGGTCCACAAACTTAATGGGCGAGTCGTCTGTGTCGCATGCCTCCTTGCGCTTGTCGCTGCGTGCTCGGGAGGTAACAAACAGCTCTCGAAAACCGACATTCAGCTCGCCGCGGGCGACCTCCGCTCATTCGCTGCCTCCACACAAATGCTGGTCGAGGAGTGCACGGCACGGCGAGCGACCGAGACCTTCTGCCAGGAGCAGGCGGAGCTTTTGTCTAACAAAGTGGAGGACGCTCTCCGCGAGCTGAAGGGCCAGGGCGGACCAGCTGAAAATGAGCGCCAACAGCTCAGTGATATTGGCGTGCGGCTCCGCGAGATCGTTGTGCGCGTCGAGCAGTCGGCGAGTGTTCTGACCGACGCTGCGGACGCCGAGCGGCTTGCTAATACCGCGAAAACCCTGGAGGACGGCCTGCGTAGATGAAGCCTCGCGACATCCTTGAGATATTCCTCGGCATCCTCACCGCCATGGGCGGCTTCGTCGAGATCGGTGAGCTCGTATTCACCGTGAATGCAGGAGCGAAGTTTGGTTTTCGATTGCTTTGGGTCGCCCTGCTGGGGACTGTCGGGATCATCGTCTACGGTGAGATGGCAGGTCGCGTAGCTGCCGTCACTCACAAGCCTGTTTTCGACATCATCCGAGACGCCACCGGGCCGAAGCTCGGCGCCGTCACTCTGATTGCCGCAAACATCGTCAACGTGCTTACATGTGCCGCGGAGATCGGCGGTCTCGCAATCGTACTAAAGCTGCTTTTCGGCTCGAACTACTTTCTCATGGTCCTCGTGGCGGGGGTGTTCATCGGCCTCGTCACCTGGTTCCTTGATCTCGATTGGATAGAACGGATATTTGGACTTCTGGGACTTATGATGGTCGTCTTTATGGTGACGGCTGTAACCTCGGTGCATGATTGGAACGCATTGATGGGAGGTCTGATACCGTCGCTGCCGGCTGCGGATACCGCGATGGACTATGCAAACTATGCGTACTTTGGTGTCGCGATGTTGAGCTCCATTATGCTGCCGTACGAGGTGTATTTTTATTCGTCAGGTGCGATCGAGGACCAGTGGACGACTGATGACATTCCGACAAATCGCATTGTGGTTGTGATCGGATTCGCTCTCGGAGGATTGCTCTGTGCAGCACTGCTGATAGACGGTGCGCAGCTTTTTTTACCACGGCTGTTAGAGCCTCAGTTACCGGGAACGGCGGCACTGGCTCCCGCGATGTTGTATGGCAAAGTGGGACTGCTCATTGCTCTCGGAGGTATGTTCTTCGCATTCGGCGGTGCCGCGATAGAGACTGCCTTGTCGAGCGCTTACAACCTTTGTCAGTTCCTGCGATGGCCTTGGGGTAAGACCGTAAGACCGACGGTGTTTCCGCGTTTTACCGCGACGTGGGTCATCGTCCTCTTACTCGCAGTACTGATCATGCTTACAGGGGCCGATCCCATTAGCGTAGTTGAGTACTCGATCATCTTCGCCGTAGTGATCATGCCGCTCACCTTCTACCCGATCCTTCGCACGGCAAATGACTTCCGGATCATGGGACAGTATGTGAATAAACCATTTGCGAAGGTTCTCGGCTGGTTCTTCTTTGTACTGCTAACCATTGCCGCCCTTGCCGCTCTGCCCCTGATGTTTATCACGCACAGCGGCAAAGCCTAGGTGTTCTTTACCGCAATGATCTCTGCGGCGATCGA